>JBDNRM010000019.1:0-34301 GCA_047718615.1 Bacillus sp. (in: firmicutes)
ATAATAAAGGACTTTTTAGAGTCGGTTATGATTGGTTTATCTGCTTATAATATTAGGAGGAAATCCTGGGTTAAAGAAGAGTTTTTTAGAAAAAAAAGTAGATATAATGAACTTAGATGATGTTATTAGTCTTTCAAAGACATTGTTAATTGTCCATGAACAAGGGGTGTCTTTAATTACAAAAGAAAAATCTTTAGTAAATACAAAGGACATTATTGAAATAATACCATTAGATGTGGTAATAGATTATTTAAGTACGGATAGTTAAAATTTGAAATCCGGAATGCTGGTAGTAAGTGGACTTCGGAGAGTCTTAAATAAAGAGAGGTATTCTATTCAAGCGATTTCTGATGGGGGTGGCGAATTAAAAAGATTTCAATTTGATTCATTGTTATTTTGTAAAAAACTTTATAAGGGTCTAATTTGCCTATAGAATTTAGTACCATTCGTAAGTCAACAGGCATTTTTTGAATAAGAACATGACGACCAGGAGTATAAATTGAAAAATCATGTTTTTTGAAATAAAATTGAATTGTTTCCTTTAGGGAAGAGGCTATTGCGGGGAGCTCAATGCTATCTCTCCAACAATCTAAAGCTAATAGCTGATTTTCTCCATACTATTTTCATACGTTAGCTTTCTAACATTTTTTTTATTTCTTTCTCTGTTAGTATCGGATTATTTTCATCTAAAGCATTCATTAATTGCTTTTCCTCTTCGGGGTCAGTAACTTCATAACAATCATCATTACTAATGTCTTCTACTTCCATCAATAAAAACTTTCTTTTACCGAATTGGATGTATGAATGACCAGATTGAATTGCTTTTTTTATGTCATCTTGTTCAACTATTATAGGTTTCATTTATATCACCAACTTTCATTTGTTTATCCTCATTATAAATCATTTGTTTGAAAGAATAAAGTTATCTAAGAATCGGGCAGTGACCCTCCTGAGTAAAACCCCTGCTACCTTTTCGTCTGTCCCGCAATTCCCATAGGAGTCGAGCAGACGCCTCTCCAAACCAATAATTTTCATTTTGTTACAATTTATATAACTTAAGTTGATGACATGGGGACAGGCACCCGACTTAGCAGCAATAAATCTATTTCGTTTTAAGCTGCCTTTTTCTTTTCTATCCTATTTTGCGATATAATAGTAGAAAGATGTTGTATTAAGAAGGTGTTATAAATGAAAAATGAACCACTTGCCTTTCGAATGAGGCCAACTACTATTGAAGAAGTGGTCGGACAGAAAGAGGTAATCGGAGAAAAGACGAGTTTATATAAAATGATAAAAAATGGCTATGTGCCATCTATGTTATTATATGGAGAACCTGGAATCGGGAAAACATCGATTGCATTTGCAATTGCTGGGACAACGAATCTTCCCTTTATCGCTTTAAATGCAACAACTGCCGGTAAAAAAGATGTAGAGGCTGTTGTTGATGAGGCAAGATTAACAGGGAAAGTAATTTTATTTTTAGATGAAATACATCGGTTTAATAAGGCACAGCAAGATTATCTCTTACCACATGTAGAACGTGGAGATATTATTTTGATAGGAGCGACAACGGAAAATCCTTATCATGATGTGAATCCGGCAATTAGGAGTCGTTGTGGACAAATTAAGCAATTAACCCGATTAACAGCAGAAGATATCGAGGAATTATTGCATCGTGCCATTAAGGATAAAGAAAAAGGGTTGGGCAGCCTCCAAATTGTCATTAAAGAGGAGCAAATTGCCAAGCTTGCATTAGGGACAAATGGGGATGCAAGAAAATCATTAACCTTATTAGAATCGATTGTTTATTCTTCTGATAAAAAAGAAGATACATATATCGTAGAGGATGAAACGGTTACGAAAATGCTGGATAAAGTCGGTGTATATGGAGATAAAAAAGGCTCACACTTTTACAATCTTTTATCAAGCCTGCAAAAAAGTATAAGAGGCAGTGATGTAGATGCTGCATTATATTATTTAGCTCATTTGGTAGAAACAGGTGATTTAGTAGCGCTTAACCGCAGATTATTAGTTATTGCCTATGAAGATATAGGTCTTGCGAAAACTTCGGTCGGCAATAATGTGTTAGCAGCGGTAACAGCAAGTGAAAGACTAGGGTTTCCAGAAGCGAGGATTCCTCTCTCTGTAGCGGTTGTAGAAATGTGCTTATCTTCTAAATCGAATGCTGCTTATAAAGCATTGGATCAAGCTATTGCTTCTATTCATGAAGGCAAGGTTGGCGATATTCCGATGCATCTAAGAGATGGTCATTATGCTGGTTCAAAAGCATTGGGGCATATTGGATACGTCTATCCCCATGATTTTCCCATCGGTACATTTGGAGGTTGGGTCGATCAAGATTATTTGCCGGCAAATTTAAAGGGCACACAATTTTATCATCCAACAGAAGCAGGGGAAGAGAAGAAGCTTGGCGCTATTTATGAGAAGCTAACAGGATTTCGAAAACAAAAATAGAGTATAAGTGCGTGTTCAAAAAGGAGGATAAAAAGGACCGAGAAATTCGAGGCGTCGTAACTTTGAGCATCGGAACGTATGGTATGGATACGTGAGAAGCGGAAAAGTAAGACAACGAAGAAATTCGATGTGTCATTTTTATCGGACTTTTTGAACAACCTCTATAAGAAGACTTAAGATAGATTGGCTAATTTTCAATCTATCTTTTTTGTTTTGTCTGGAACCTGTGAACATTTTTCTGCAGAGCTAAACAAGGCGCTTGCGCTTTTCTATTGTCTAGCTTCAGCGCCTAGCTCTTGTGAAAAATAATCCCATGCCTCTAAAAGTAAAAAGCACTTTTTGAGTCATGTGAACATTTTTCTTCAGAGCTGAACAAGGCGCTTACGCTTTTCTTGTTATACAGTTAAATAGGGGATGATTATTTCGAAAAGTAAAATAAATGATAGACAAAGAATTTAATAAGACTTTAAAATGGAAGAATACGATAAAGTGAACCTTCCATCAGCGGAAGGCTTACTGCCCATTCAGAGTGGGGTAAATAGATTGAAAGGAAGTGCTCTATTTGCATATTAATAAAATAGAGATATCACATTTGAAAATGCCGTTGCTCCATCCTTTTGAAACGAGTTTTGGAAGGCTGCTAGAAAAAGATTTTCTTCTTATTAAAATGTTCGGCGGAGATCATATTGGCTACGGCGAGTCGGTTGCACTTCCAAATCCGACTTATAGTGAAGAAACAACCGGAACCATTCAATATATGCTGGATGAGTTTTTAATTCCGTCTATTTTTAGCAAAGAGATTATCCATCCTGATGATGTTTCCAAAGTTTTTGCACCGATTCGCAGAAACAATATGGCAAAAGCAGCATTAGAAGGAGCTGTATGGGATCTTTATAGCAAACAGCAAGGAATTTCTCTTGCGAAGGCTCTTGGAGGTACTCATACAGCCATTGATGTTGGTGTCAGCATCGGCATCGAAAAGTCGATTGATGATTTACTTGCAAAGGTGGAACGATTTTTAGCAGAAGGATATAAAAAAATCAAAGTAAAAATTAAACCGGGATACGATATCGAACCATTATCCCGTATCAGACAGCAGTTTGGATATGATATTCCTTTAATGGCAGATGCTAATTCCGCTTATACCTTAGAGGATATACAGCAATTAAAAACATTAGATTCATTAAAACTAATGATGATTGAACAACCGCTTAGCTATGATGATATTATCGATCATGCAAAGCTGCAAAAACAGATTGCTACGCCGATCTGTTTAGATGAAAGTATTCATTCTGTAGAAGATGCTAGAAAAGCGATTGAACTGGGAAGCTGCAAAATTATTAATATAAAAATTGGCCGTGTCGGTGGACTTACGGAAGCAAAAAAAATCCATGATATCTGTCAGCAGCATCATATACCGGTATGGTGCGGGGGCATGCTAGAAGCGGGAATTGGAAGAGCACATAATATTGCCATTACCTCGCTCTCGAATTTTACCATTGCAGGGGATACTTCGGCATCTAATCGATATTGGCAAGAAGATATTATTACCCCAGAGGTTGAATTATCAGCACCTGGAAAAATAAATGTACCGAATATAGCTGGTGTGGGTTATGAGCTAAATGAAGCAGTAATTGATAAATATTTATTAAAGAAAAAAATCTACGAAAAATAAAGTGGTGGGCTAGTAAAAGGAGAGATACGATTGCATCCTTATACAATAAAAGTAGTGACAAAAAAGGAAGAAATTCAAAAGGTAGTAGAATTTCAAGAAAAGATATGGGGAACTAAAAATGTAACACCGTTTCCTTTTTTAGTTGCATCCATCCATAACGGAGGCGTATTAATCGGTGCTTTTCAAGGGAAGTCTTTAGTTGCTTTTTGTTACGGATTTCCAGGCATGGATAAAGGAAATGTTTTTCTTGTATCACATATGATGGCTGTTTCTTCTGCCTTGCGAAATAGCGGGATAGGAAACGACTTGAAAATGACCCAAAAAGAATGGGCGCTTGAACAAGGGTATGAAAAAATCAGGTGGACGTTTGATCCGTTAGAATCAAGAAATGCTTATTTAAATATCCGGAAGCTTGGCGGCTATAGTAAAACATTTTTACCGAATCATTATGGGGATATGGAGGATGAGTTAAACGGAGGTTTACCTTCTGATCGTTTATTATTGGAATGGGATTTAAAGCAAACAATAAGGGAAAGAGAAATGATTCCAGCTAATACAGAATGTTTAATTCGACTCTCGAACACAACAAGAATTCCCTTGAGAGTAGAGAATAATGTCAAATGGGATGCTGGTTATTATAAGGTTCCTGTTCCAAAAGATATACATAAGATAAAACAACAAGACTTTGCTATTGCAAAAAAATGGCGACTATTTATTGGATATTGTTTTCAGACATTATTTGAGCTTGGCTATGAAATAGTAGACTTTCTACAAACAGAAGAGCCAGTTAATTATTATATTGTGAAGAAAATGGAGGGGGAAAATGACTGATATTGATAAGGTGCTAAGCTGTGTAGAGAAAAAAGAAAAAGATATAAAAGCGATGTATCACTTTCTGCATCAAAATGCGGAAATAAGCTGGGAAGAATATCAGACAACAGACTTTATCTCAAATGAATTAGAAAAGCTAGCGATTCCGTATAAAAGATTTGAAGACCAAACAGGCGTTGTCGGTCTATGGGGAAAAGGAAAAGGCGGCCCAGTTATTGGAATACGATCGGATATGGATGCATTATGGCAAAATGTAGGCGGGGAATGGAAGGCTAATCATTCTTGCGGACATGATGCACATATGACGATCCTGCTTTATACTTTAATCTGTTTAAAAGAATTAGGAGTGGAGCCAGAAGGGATGATTAAATGCATCTTCCAGCCAGCAGAGGAAACGGGAGATGGTGCGTTATCCTTTATACAAAAAGGAATCATAGACGATATAGATTATTTACTAGGAATGCATGTTAGGCCGATTCAAGAAATGCCTTTTGGAAAAGCGTCTCCTGCTATTTATCATGGTGCTGCCACTATTTTAAAAGGAAAAATACACGGGGTGCAGGCGCATGCAGCAAGACATCATTTAGGCGTAAATGTATTGGACAGTTTAACATCCATCAATCTGGCCATTCGATCGATTCCTTTGAATCCAGTTCTGCCATCCTCGATAAAAATGACGTACGCACAGGCAGGCGGCAAGAATTTTAACATAATTCCCGATTATGCAGAGTTTGCGATAGACATTCGAGCACAAACAAATGAAGAGATGGAACAATTGCTGAAAAAAGTTAATAAAAGCATCCAAGAAGCAGGTGAAGCGAATGGTGCTAAAGTGGAACTGGAGATTCTTTCAGAAATGGTTGCAGCAGAACCAAATAGGTTTATGGAAGAAGTCGTAGGTGATAGCATTAAAGAGGCACTTGGATCGGAAAATATCGTATTGCCCCCAGTAACACCAGGAGGAGAAGATTTTCATTTCTATCCGCGGAAAAATAACAGAACGCAAGCAACCATGATTGGTTTAGGGACGGACTTACAGCCAGGACTCCATCATCCAGAAATGAACTTTCAACTAGACAGTCTATTAAATGGAGTAAAAATTATGGTGATGGCTACATTAAAATTATTAAAGAAATGACTATTTTGTGAAAAATTGATGCTGTCCTTTGGATGGCTTTTCTTATTGTTTGTTTTCGTATCGATTATTCTATAGAAGTTGCATTTGAAAAGATAATCTTTTATTCGTTTTTTCTGGATAAAGATAACAAATAAAGATCTAAAAAATAACCAAAAAATAAGAAATATGATATCCTATTGAATAGATAGGATATAAAGTATTTATAATGAAGATAAAAGTGTATTGTAAAAAAGCAAAGAACACGGCAAACAAGAAAGAAATATGCTATAATCTTTTCTGTCTATCTGATGACTTATCGTATAAAAAGGTATATTTTAATAAAATCATGATTGATTTCGATAAAGTGAAACCTCTTTTAGTGGTATTTCCTTCCTTGAAAATAAAAGGACTTATTAGGCAAGGATTTCTATTAAAAGAACTGGACTAATGGAAACGAGCTGTATTTAGCAATTAAAGCTTTAGCTCCAAAATATATAATATGCATCGCATAATTATTTTACTAATTTGGTCTTACAATGGGGAGCTGGATGATTTACCGGCTTTTTTTGTTCTTATTACGATATGTGTCAATGAAGAGAAGAATACATTTTTCATTATTCATTTTAAAAATAGGCTCTTTGCTAAAATAATGTGGTTATATCCACTTACTTGTTTCATAGCAAAGGTTACGAAAAGCCTAAAATAATTATAATAGGAGGCATTTTTATGAAGATATCGACAAAGGGACGTTATGGACTGACAATTATGATGGAATTGGCAAAAAAACACGGGGAGGGACCAATTTCTCTTAAATCAATCGCCCAAACGAATGACTTATCTGAACATTATTTAGAGCAATTGGTTGCACCATTAAGAAATGCTGGTTATGTACGAAGCATACGTGGAGCTTATGGCGGCTATGTTTTAGGAAATGATCCGAATAACATAACAGCAGGAGATATTATCCGAACATTGGAGGGACCAATCAGTCCAGTAGAAGGAATTGAGGATGAAGAGCCTGCAAAAAAAGCTTTATGGATGAAAATAAGAGATGCTGTAAAGGATGTTTTAGACGGCACAACGATTGAAGATTTGGCAAATTATCAGGAAGATGGAGATTCAGAAGCATATATGTTTTATATATAAAATGGAATGCATTTGTTTTTGAGCCCGTTCATTTCCGATAGACATTCATGTAAACTAATTTGCATGATGACAAATGAAAAGACCCATTTCTTAAGTTTATTAGCAGCCAAAACTCTTGTGGGATCAGCATAGCTCCACAGGAGTTTGCTTTGAGGAAGCTCTGCCGAATCAAAATCGAAGTTCATTCAAACAGCGGACTATTTAAAAGTGATTCTTTTAAGAAAAGAAGTTTATTGGTGCAATAAAAGCAAATGAAAAAACTTATAATAGTAGGTGAAAGAATTGGAACGAATTTATGTGGATCATGCGGCAACTGCCCCAATGCATCCTAAGGTTATAGAAAGAGTCTGCCAAGTGATGAGTGAAGACTATGGAAATCCTTCAAGCATTCATTCATTTGGAAGAGATGCTAGAAATATTATGGACAATGCTAGAGCTTCTTTAGCAGCAAGTATTGGAGCAAGGGATTCAGAAATTGTCTTCACAAGTGGTGGAACGGAGGCGGATAATTACGCGATCTTTGGAGCAACGGAAAGTTATCGTCAGAATGGCAAGCATATTATTACGACACAAATTGAGCACCATGCTGTTTTGCATGCCTGTCAACAGCTAGAGAAAAATGGATTTGAAGTTACCTATCTACCTGTCGATGAATTTGGTGTGATTGACCTAGATGATCTAAAAAAAGCACTAAGAGATGATACCATTCTTGTCACAATCATGTACGGAAATAATGAGGTCGGCACTATTCAGCCAATCAAGGAAATAGGGGAACTTCTAAAAGATCATCAAGCGATTTTTCATACAGATGCTGTTCAAGCATATGGGTTAGAAGAAATAGATGTAAAAGAACAGCATATCAATTTATTATCTGTTTCTTCCCATAAAATCAATGGACCAAAAGGAATTGGCTTTTTATATATAGAAAATGGGCTAAGTCTTTCTCCACGTTTTTTTGGAGGAGAACAAGAACGCAAAAGAAGAGCAGGGACTGAAAATGTACCTTCTGTCGCAGGGTTCCAGCTGGCTGTTGAAATTGCCCAAATGGAAAGACAGCAGAAAAGGGAACAATTTGCAAAATTTAAAGAAATACTTTTACAGCAATTATCGGATCATAAAATAGGTTATGAACAAAACGGATTAGTTGCTCAATCTCTACCACATGTTTTAAACTTAAGCTTTCCTGGTACAAATGTAGAAGCAATGTTGGTTAATTTAGATTTAGCTGGAATTGCAGTATCAAGCGGGTCTGCTTGTACGGCAGGGTCCATTGATCCATCCCATGTATTGGTAAGCATGTTTGGTCAAAATGCTGAAAGAACACGAAACTCCATTCGTTTTAGTTTTGGATTACACAATACAGAGAAACAAATAGAAAAAGTTGGTCAGGAATTGGCAAAGATTGTGCAACGATTAACAAGACAATAAAACGGTCTTTTGCAGTATAGAAAATTAGACTCGAGTTTTGCCAGCGAAAAAGCGAAATATGATGTATTTTTGCGGGTTAAAAAGCAACAATCTATAAGAAAACAGTTTTATGAAAAAACGCAAATAAACTTTCTGACTTTATGAGCAGAGAGAGAAGTGCTTTATAAATAGAGGGAGTTTCTTTATCTATAATGGCGATACAATGGCGTAGGGGGATAGTAGAAAAATGGAAAAAGCACCAAAAGATACACGAGTAGTGGTAGGAATGTCAGGGGGAGTCGATTCTTCTGTTGCAGCACTGCTTTTAAAAGAGCAAGGATACGATGTCATCGGTATTTTTATGAAAAACTGGGATGATACAGATGAATTTGGTGTATGTACGGCGACAGAAGATTATGAAGATGTTATTCGTGTCTGTAACCAAATCGGTATTCCTTATTACGCTGTCAATTTTGAAAAACAGTATTGGGATAAAGTATTTACCTATTTTCTCGAAGAATATAAAGCAGGAAGAACACCTAATCCAGACGTTATGTGCAACAAGGAAATTAAATTTAAAGCGTTTCTTGAGCATGCAATGAATTTAGGTGCTGATTTTGTAGCGACAGGACATTATGCACAAGTAGTAAGAGAAAACGGCAATGTTCGTATGCTTCGAGGAAAAGATGAGAATAAGGATCAAACGTATTTTTTAAATCAATTAACACAACAACAATTAAGTAAAGTGATGTTTCCGATTGGAGATATTGAAAAATCCAAAGTTCGTGAAATAGCAGTGAACGCCAATTTGGCAACAGCTACAAAAAAAGACAGCACGGGTATATGTTTTATCGGTGAACGGAATTTTAAAGAATTTTTAGGTGGGTATCTTCCTGCACAAAAAGGCGATATGGAAACCTTTGATGGAAAAGTAGTTGGTCGTCATGACGGTTTAATGCATTATACGATTGGGCAAAGGCATGGCTTGGGAATTGGCGGAAGCGGAGATCCTTGGTTTGTTATTGGGAAAGATTTGGAAAGAAATGTACTATTTGTTGGACAAGGATTTCACCATGAATTATTATACTCTGACAGCATTATTGCGACAGATGTCAGCTGGATTTCAACTGAAACCACTTCAAAGTCTTTTGAATGTACAGCTAAATTCAGATACAGGCAGCCGGATAATAAAGTCACGGTAGAATTGTTGGAAAATAACAAAGTGAAAGTTAGTTTTCATGAATCTATTCGTGCGATTACACCAGGACAGGCAGTGGTGTTTTATCAAGGAGAAGAATGTCTTGGCGGCGGAACGATTGATACAGTGTTTAGAAAAAATGAAAAATTAACATATGTAGGTTAATCATGCAGGGAAATATTAAAGGGTTATTTCTAGTCTTTTTCGAAGAAGCAAGAGGTTTCTACGAATGGAATGGGGATTGCGTTTAATGTTTCTCTTTTTTTGATGTCTACCCTGAAAAAGGCGTTGACTCTCTCAATGAGTCCGCAGCCGGAATACACTTCGCTTTCCTGCGGGCTCTGTGGATCCCGCGGCTGCTCTCTGCTTCTTTTCAGGCGTCATGATGCAAATGCTGTCTTAGGTATTAATATTTTTAAATAAATACATCTTTTAGACAGACTGTTTGTACGAAACTAAGACATGAATGGATAAAAGGCGAGTTTGCTTGAAATATGCTATACTTTGTACATAAAGTTAGAGAGTAATGGAGTGTTAAAAATGGAAAATAATCAATTAGGAATACAATATATGCAAGAAGGAAAATGGGAAGAAGCAGCAAAGGTTTTTATGGAGGAAATAGAAAAAAATCCCCAAGATCCCGTTTCTTATATAAACTTTGGGAATGTATTATCGGCATTAGGAGACCAAGAAAGAGCTTTGACATTTTATCAAAAAGCGATTGAAATAGATGAAAATGCAGCAGCTGCTTATTATAGTGCAGGTAATGTTTATTTTGAAAATGAAAAGTTAGAAGAAGCAAAAACGATGTTTGAAGCGGCAATAAAAAAAGGCCTCGACAATAGCGATCCGTTTTTCATGTTGGGCCTTACTTTTATTAGTTTAGAAAAACCTACCATGGCCATTCCTTATTTACAAAGAGCGGTTGAATTGAATAATCAAGATGCCGAAGCCTATTTTCAATTAGGTTTATGCCTAGCACAAACAGAATATATTGAAGAAGCCATAAAGCAGTTTGATCAATGTATTCAACTAGATCCTGATCATGCAGACGCATATTATAATTTAGGAGTAGCCTATGGTTTTAAAGAGGAAAGCGATAAAGCCATGGAAATGTTTAATAAAGCATTATCCATCCAACCAGATCATATGCTTGCAGGCTACGGAAAAAAAATCCTAGAAGCATAAGCTCAATTTATTCTGAACACAGACAACACTCCTAAGACGAAAAGTGTATTCTAACACCCCGATTTATAGTAGAGGACAAGTTTCAGAATAAACACCCATACAACAAATCTTACACGATGGAGTATGAAAATAAGTAGCATTCCATGTTTTCTGATCTAAGTTTTGAAGCAGGGAGCAGTCAAAATACACGAAGACTCCTATGGGATTAGCGAGACAGCTGAGACCCTGCTGGCCAAGGGCCGAAGCGGCTAAAGCCGAGCCCCATGGAAAGCGAAGTGTATTCTGACTGCGGACTATTTGAGAGAGTCAAAGCCACTTTTTCAGAATAACTTAAAACACTAAATGCTAAGGAAAGCAGAAAGGGGGAGAGCCCAAATGGTTGAACAAAATTCAATGGACCTTTTTGCTGAACAAAAGAAATTTATAAAAGGACGCCATCTAGTTACCATTTTTCATAACGAACAAAACTTATATACCGTTATGAGAATCCGTGTTGATGAAACAAACGATAGCTATGATGAAAAAGAAGCTGTAATTACAGGGTACTTACCGAAAATTCATGAAGATGAAACATATTGTTTTTTTGGCCAATTCAAAGAGCACCCAAAATTCGGCAAACAATTTCATGTTGACGCTTTTCGCAAAGAGATGCCACAAACAAAACAAGGCATTATTACCTATCTATCCAGCGATTTGTTTAAAGGAATAGGGCAGAAAACAGCTGAAAATATTGTAGAAACATTAGGAGAAAATGCTATATCACAAATTTTAAACAAACCATCCTTGCTCGATACAGTGCCAAAACTTCCGCCAGATAAAGCGAAATCAGTGTATGATACGTTGATGAAACATCAAGGTCTGGAACAAGCGATGATTGCTTTAAATCAATATGGATTTGGTCCTCAGCTTTCGATGAAAATTTATCAAGCCTATAAAGAAAACACTTTGGATATCGTGCAGACGAATCCTTATAAATTAGTAGAAGATATTGAAGGGATTGGCTTTGGACGTGCAGATGACTTAGGATCACAATTAGGTCTTACTGGCAATCACCCCGACCGATTAAAAGCAGGTTGTTTTTATATTCTTGAATCAGCAAGCTTACAAGATGGTCATGTTTATTTACAAGCAGAATATTTATTAGAAAAAGTAAAAGACCTTCTTGAGGAAAATAAACAGGAAACAATTGAATTTGCCAGTATTGCAGAACAGCTTATTCAATTAGAAGAAGAAGGAAAGATTATTGCCGAAGATAAAAAAATCTATTTGCCGTCCCTTTATTTTTCTGAAAAGGGGCTTGTTCGCAATATAAAAAAGGTTTTAGAACAAACTGAATATGCAGAGCAATTTCCAGAATCGGAGTTTCTATTAGCGCTGGGAAAGTTAGAGGACAGAATCGGAGTGCAATATGCTCCCTCACAAAAAGAAGCAATTCAAACAGCCTTAATGTCTCCGATGCTTATGTTAACTGGTGGACCGGGAACTGGAAAAACTACGGTTATTAAGGGAATAGTGGAATTATACGGTGAGCTGCATGGTTGTTCTTTAGATCCTAAAGAATATAAAAAAGAAGAAGTATTTCCCTTTATATTAGCTGCGCCAACTGGAAGAGCAGCCAAACGGATGACAGAGTCTACAGGACTTCCTGCTGTTACGATACATCGGCTTTTAGGATGGAATGGTACGGGAGAATTTGATCGTGATGAAGAAAATCCATTAGCAGGAAAAATATTAATTGTCGATGAAACATCAATGGTAGATATATGGCTTGCAAATCAATTATTTAAGGCGTTGCCGGATCATATACAAGTAATCCTTGTAGGGGATGAGGATCAGCTGCCATCTGTTGGACCAGGACAAGTATTAAAAGATCTCCTTGCATCAAAATGCATTCCAACCGTCCGATTAATTGATATTTACCGCCAGGCAGAAGGATCATCTATTATCGAACTTGCTCATGAAATGAAAAAAGGCAAATTGCCAGGCAATATTACGATGCAGCAAAAAGATCGTTCTTTTATTAAATGCATGCCAGGCCAAATTGGAGAAGCAATCAAAAAAGTAGTCTTAAATGCAAGGAATAAAGGATATGTACCAATGGATATTCAAGTGCTTGCACCAATGTATCGAGGCCCTGCAGGAATTGACCGATTGAATGTTATTCTACAGGAAATTCTAAATCCCAATCCAGATGGAAAGAGAAAAGAACTGCAGTTTGGTGAAGTTAAATATCGTATAGGAGATAAGGTGCTTCAGCTTGTCAATCAGCCAGAAAACCATGTATACAATGGGGATATGGGGGAGATTGTTTCTATTTTCTATGCGAAAGAGAATACGGAAAAGCAGGATATGGTTGTTGTGTCATTTGATGGAATTGAGGCAACATATACCCGTCAGGATCTCAATCAAATTACTCATGCTTTCTGTTGTTCTGTTCATAAATCGCAGGGAAGTGAATTTCCAATTGTCATTATGCCCATTGTAAAAAGCTATTATCGTATGTTAAGGCGAAATTTGCTGTATACGGGTATAACAAGAAGCAAGCAATTTTTAATTCTTTGTGGGGAAGTAGAAGCAATGGAAATAGGTGTTAGTAGAAATGATGAGCTCTCACGGCAAACCACACTGCAGGAAAAATTAAAAGAAATCTTAGTGGATTCAATGGATACCACGAGTCAAAAAGAAGATACATCCGAAGCGAATTCCCTTCATTTATTATATAGTGATCAAATAAACGAAATAGATCCATTGATTGGTATGGAGAATATTTCTCCTTATGATTTTATGGAAGAAAAGGCAGCTGCTAAAACATAAAGAATCTTTATGTAGAAGAGCTGCCTTTTTTCTATCCTCACAGGATTTAACTACTCAAGCAGCCTTTGTTAAATATAATAGCTCTATCCTTATTGGATATGCACTATAAGGAATGGCAAAGATTGCTTAACATGTTTTCCTCCTATTTAACGAAAAATAATATTGTTATTCCTAAAGCATGGTTAAACGAACCACTCTAACAAAGCAGGATTTTAGGATAACAAACATAAAGCGCACTTATTGAAAGCAAACTGTATTCCCCCTGCGGAATCTTTTTTCAGGGGATATAACCATGTAACTAAATTTGTATCATCAAGAATGAAAATGGGCAGTTTGCTTTATGTGTGTTTGTTCTTATGTTGAAGCAGGGAGCAGTCAGAATACATGAAGACTCCTATGGGATTAGCGAGACAGCTGAGACCCTGCAGGCCAAGGGCCGAAGCGGCTAAAGCCGAGCCCCATGGAAAGCGAAGTGTATTCTGACTGCGGACTATTTAAAAAAGCGCACCGACACACTCTGGCAACTCCTTTTTTACTCAATATCTCTATACTAGAATTTTAAAAAATAAACGCCGACTCCTGATAGAAATAGAATTCTGGTATAAAAAGGCAGGTTTATGGACAAAATGGGAAGACTTAACGACGAACGTATTTCCTAAATGAAAAATTAGTTTTAATAAACGGGAAAGATTCTGTCGTTTATAAAATTGATTAAGAGGTGTTTCCATGTTAAAATGTCCAAACTGCCAAAGTAAAGATATTGGTAAAATAGGTATAAGTCAATATTATTGCTGGAGCTGTTATATAGAATTATCGCTAGTAGATGGCGTAATTCATACACATCAAGTAGAAGAAGACGGCAGTTTAAGTTCACTTGATGACTTATTTGAAGAAAATGATCGGCGTTTTATTTTATAAGGTAGGAAAGCATAAGTTTTCTGAAATCTGATAAGTGTCTAGCCCCTTTTGTCTCTAAAAGTAAGAGCGCTTTTTGAGTCGAGAGAACATTTTTCTTCGAGGCTGAACAAGACGCCTCGCGCTTTTCTAATAGCAACAATATTTTTTTTCTTTAAGTATGTAATCCGCTCGTTTTTCGGACGATTAATTTATGGAGAGGTGCGATTTTAATGGGCAAAACAGTAAATACACTACTCATATTTGGAGCAGGAATGGCAGCCTTCAATTATTTACAAAAAAACAATATGATGAGCAGCAAACAAATGAAAAAAATTCAAAAACGTGTAATGAAAGCAATATAAAGAGTTTATAAAAAGAGGCCCCTGCGCCTCTTTTTTTTTTTGCTACTGTTGTATCACTATCCTTTTTTAGAAAGAAAATTAACACTATGGCCCATGAAAAGAAGCAGCTTCCTATTTTGTTTAATTTGAATCAGGGAGCAGTCAGAATACACGAAGACTCCTATGGGCTCAGCGCGAGCCCCATGGAAAGCGAAGTGTATTCTGACTGCGGACTCATTGAGAGCCTGCATTTCCTTTTTTCAGGACAGCCTATCCTAACACTTATAAGAAACTTGCATAAAATCACCGCTTCTCACTCAAAATAGAAATGGAGGGGATTTTATGGAAATAAGAATAAAGTGGTATTATCGCTTAGGCTTCACATTATTGCTATTTATCGTATTATTTGTTTTTGTTAAATTAACTCCTATTTGGCTCCCATTATTAGGCATTGCCGTAAAAGTGATCTCCCCATTCATTCTAGGAGCATTTATTACCTACTTATTACATCCAGTCATCGAACGACTGCACAAAAAAGGCTTGCACAGAGGATTGGCAGTTGCTCTAATCTATATATTATTTTTTGGTGGTATTGGATATGGACTATACAAAGGAATTCCAGTGTTTATCAATCAATTAAAGGAATTAACCGAAAGTGCACCAGAGCTAGCCAGCCAATATCGTGATTGGACACAATATATTCAAGAAAAAACAAAAGCTTGGCCAGAAAATATGCAGCAAAAAGTCGATAATGGAATACAATCATTTGAAGTGAAAATGGACGGATTATTAACAAAGGTGCTAAAAGGAGCAATGGAGATTGTGAACTCTTTTGTTCTTATCATGTTGATTCCATTTATTTCTTTTTATATGTTAAAAGATATTAACGCAGTAAAAAAAGCTGCTTGGTTTATCACGCCAAGGAAATGGAGAAATAATGGCACTGCTTTTTTAAAAGATGTTAACTTGTCTTTAGGCAGCTATATAAGAGGACAATTATTTGTCTGCTTTATTATTGGTGCGATTTCTACGATGTTATTTTGGATATTTCACATGAAGTATCCACTCGTACTAGGAATTATTATTGGCATCACAAATGTCATTCCGTATTTTGGACCGATTATCGGAGCAGTTCCAGCAGTAATCATTGCAAGTACCATTTCCATAAAAATGCTGATTATTATTATCGTCATCATTATTGTATTGCAATTCTTAGAAGGGAATATTCTAGCACCGTTTATTGTTGGAAAAAGCTTGCATATGCATCCACTCTTTATTATGTTTGCCTTATTAGTAGGAGAAGAAATAGGCGGTATTGTAGGGATGATTGTTTCTGTACCGATTTTATCTGTTCTAAAAGTGGCCATTATTCATCTGAGAAAACATTTTGGGAAAACAGACATTCATCATGTATAAAGAGAACGATATTGACAATACTGCATGATAATCAGTATAATTCGAAATGTACAATAAAATTATGATAATATGTTGATAGATTGAAGTAGATTATAGCCCACTTTATGCGTAAGCAAACTAGAGAGGAATTTCCATAGGCTGAAAGAAATTCTAAGTGAAGGATAATCGAAAGCTATTTCTTGAATGCAGCTAATCCCTGCCGTTTTCCGCGTTAAGGATAATTGAGAGATGGTAGTTTTTATTTTTACCGTAATCAGGGTGGTACCGCGAGTGATACTTTCGTCCCTGTCCAGGGATGGAAGTTTTTTTTATGCGAAAAAATATCATATTTTGCTTATCAAACATAAAAATTGTCATTTGATAAGTGCGTTTTTTTACATATAAGGAGGGCTTTATAGTGAAAGTATTAACAGGAGCGCAAATTAGAAGCAAATTTTTAGAATTTTTCCAAGAAAAAGGACATGCGATAGAACCAAGTGCATCATTAGTTCCCCATGATGATCCATCTTTACTTTGGATAAATAGTGGGGTTGCCACATTAAAAAAATATTTTGATGGGCGTGTAATTCCAGAAAATCCAAGAATTACGAATGCGCAAAAATCTATTCGTACAAATGATATTGAAAATGTAGGGAAAACGGCTAGGCATCAAACTTTTTTCGAAATGCTTGGGAATTTTTCCATTGGCGATTATTTTAAAGAAGAAGCGATTGAATGGGCTTGGGAATTCTTAACAGATGAAAAATGGATTGCTTTTGATAAAGAAAAATTATCAGTAACCATTCATCCTGAAGATGAAGAAGCTTATACTATTTGGAAAGAGAAAATCGGCATACCGGAAAGTCGAATTATTCGTTTGGAAGGGAATTTCTGGGATATTGGTGAAGGTCCAAGTGGTCCGAATACAGAGATATTTTATGACCGTGGTCCAGAATACGGAAATGATGAAAATGATTCAGAGTTATACCCAGGTGGAGAAAATGATCGATATTTAGAAGTCTGGAATCTTGTATTTTCTGAATTCAACCATAATCCTGATGGCACCTATACCCCACTTCCTAAGAAAAACATTGATACAGGGATGGGACTAGAGCGTATGGCTTCTGTTGTACAAAATGTTCCAACTAATTTTGATACAGATTTATTTATGCCAATTATTCAAGCTACTGAACAAATTGCTGATGTTAAATACGGACAGGAAAAGCAGTTTGATGAAGCGTTTAAAGTAATTGCAGATCATATTCGTACTGTTGCGTTTGCTATTGGAGATGGAGCGCTACCTTCCAATGAAGGCAGAGGCTATGTTATGAGAAGATTATTGCGTCGTGCAGTTCGATATGCAAAAACAATCCATATCAACCGTCCATTTATGTTTGAATTGGTACCAGTTGTCGGTGAAATTATGGTCGATTATTATCCTGAAGTTAAAGAAAAAGAAGCATTTATTCAAAAGGTAATGAAAAGTGAAGAAGAACGATTCCATGAAACACTTCATGAAGGATTGACTATTCTTGAAGCGGTAATAGCAAAAGCGAAATCGGAAGCTAGTGAAGTCATTTCAGGTGAAGATGTTTTCCGTTTATATGACACATATGGTTTTCCAGTTGAATTAACTGAAGAGTATGCAGAAGAGCAAGGCATGAAATTGGATCATGATGGTTTCGAAAAAGAAATGGAAAGCCAAAGAGACCGTGCCCGCAAAGCAAGACAAGAAGTGGACAGCATGCAAGTTCAAAGCGGTGTATTAGGAAATATTAAAGCAGAGAGTGAATTTGTCGGTTATGATGTCTGGACAACTGAGTCAAAAGTAATTGCTCTATTAAAAAATGGGGAGCTTGCTGACAAAGCAGAAGCTGGCGATGAGATTCAATTTCTTTTGGATAAAACACCATTTTATGCAGAAAGCGGCGGCCAAATTGCAGATATTGGTACATTAAAGTCTGAAACAGCTTTTGTTGTAGTAAAAGATGTGCAAAAAGCACCAAATGGACAAAATCTTCATAGTGGAGTAGTGAAAGAAGGCACTCTTACATTAGATAGCACACTGCTTTCAACGGTTGATGCAGCCAACCGCTCCCAAATTATTAAAAATCATACGGCAACACATCTTTTGCATCAAGCGTTAAAGGATGTGCTTGGTACACATGTAAATCAAGCAGGTTCTTTCGTTCAAAGTGAACGCCTTCGTTTTGACTTTTCTCATTTTGGTCAAATTACAGCAGAAGAGCTAGAACAAATTGAAAGAATCGTAAATGAAAAAATCTGGGCTAGCATCGCTGTACAAACGGATTACAAAAATATTGAAGAAGCAAAAGCGATGGGTGCAATGGCTTTATTTGGTGAAAAGTACGGCAAAATTGTCCGTGTTGTTCAAGTGGGAGATTTCAGTTTAGAACTTTGCGGCGGCTGTCATGTTGAAAACACATCAGCAATTGGTTTATTTAAAATTGTGTCAGAAGCTGGAATTGGTGCTGGTACAAGAAGAATAGAAGCGGTAACGGGACAAGCTGCTTATCAACAGTTAACAGATCAAATCGCTTTATTAAAAGAAGCGTCAACAAAATTAAAAGCAAATCCAAAAGATATAGCTTTACGTATTGATGGCTTATTAACGGAAGTAAAGCAGCTACAGCGTGAAAATGAGTCTCTTTCTGCAAAAATCAGCAATATTGAAGCAGGAAACTTGGTTAATAATGTGAAAGAAATCAATGGTGTAAAGGTGCTAGTTGCCAATATTCAAGGTGTGGATATGAATAATCTTCGCACAATGGCAGATGATTTGAAACAAAAATTAGGCTCTGCTGTGGTAGTTCTTGGCAGTGTAAATGAAGGAAAAGTAAATTTAATTGCTGGCGTAACAAAAGATTTAATTGAAAAAGGCTACCATGCTGGAAAAATAATTAAAGAAGTAGCAACACGTTGCGGCGGTGGCGGTGGAGGCCGTCCTGACATGGCGCAAGCTGGAGGAAAAGATCCTTCCAAATTGCAGGATGCCCTGCATTTTGTAGAAGAATGGGTAAAATCCGTTTGATATTATGAATAAGTAGTGTAAAATGTAGGTAACTATCAACAGAAATCGTTCTAATAGAAGTTATTCAAAAGCTAGAGAAAATCTGAGACGTCTTTTCTATACTGTCTAGCACCAGCTCTTGTGCTTTTCTTAACTTCTCGGAGCCTTTTGATTAAGTATTAATAGAAAAATGAGGTGTTGTATTATGAGCTCATTCGACAAAACAATGAGATTCAATTTTCCTGAAGAACCATATGAACATGATATAAAAGAGGTTTTATATCAAGTATATGAAGCACTTCAAGAAAAAGGTTATAACCCTATTAATCAAATAGTTGGTTATCTACTTTCAGGAGATCCTGCTTATATTCCTAGACATATGGATGCACGTAATATCATACGTAAGCTTGAGCGTGATGAAATTATTGAAGAGTTGGTTAAGTCTTACTTAAAACAGCAGCGAGAGGAATAACGAAATGCGAATAATGGGCTTGGATGTAGGCTCAAAAACTGTGGGTGTGTCCATAAGTGATGCATTTGGTTGGACAGCACAAGGTATAGAAACAATAAAGATTGATGAAGAGAAAAATGAATTAGGATTTAGTCGAATAGAAGCATTGATTGTTGAGCATGATGTGAGTAAAATAGTTGTTGGACTTCCTAAGAACATGAATGGCAGTATTGGATTTCGTGGAGAAGCCAGCATCCATTTTGCAAAGCAGCTAGAAGAAGCGTTTGGAATTCCAGTTGTTTTGTGGGACGAGCGTTTAACAACAATGGCAGCGGAAAGAATTCTTTTGGAAGCAGATGTCAGCAGAAAAAAGAGAAAAAAAGTAATAGATAAAATGGCGGCATCGATGATTTTACAAGGCTACTTAGATAGCCAGAAATAATGAGGTGAAAGAAATGGAACATGGTGAAACAAATACAATTACAGTAGTGGATGAGGAAGGAAACGAGCAGTTATGTGAAATCCTTTTTACATTTGAATCAGAAGAATTTGGAAAGTCTTATGTGCTCTATTACCCAATGGGAGAAAATGACGATGAGGATGACGAAATTGATATCCATGCATCTTCTTTTATTCCAAATGAAGAGACTGGTGATGGTGAACTTTCTCCAATCGAATCAGATGAAGAGTGGGATTTAGTAGAAGAAATGTTAAATACATTCCTTGAAAAGCAAGACGAGGAATAATAACGCTGAAAGTAGCAGCTATACTTTTTCGAAACTCTGAGACGATCTATAAAAGATCGTCTCTTTTTAATGGAGAAAAGAGGATAATGATAGAGGACGAGTGGTTAAATTTAGAAAATACACAATGAAATTCCCGATAAACAAGAATGGATGGCAGATGTCCAGTCTCCTCGTTTTTACTGCATGCATTATGGAATTCAAAGCAAATCGAATTTTTACTATATTTCCCTCTTTTCGCTATTTTTTGCGACTTCCCATCAATAATATAGTATAATGAGTCGAGATATGAGTTTTTTTGCAGGTAGATTTACGTCCTGTAGCAAGGAGGGAAATAATTGTTTTTTAATAAAGAGGGGAAGAAAGAAGAAAAAAATAAGAAAGAGTTGTTTTTAGAGAAAATGGCTGAAAGACAAAATGAAGCAAAAATAGTGAGGAAAATTGTAGGCATTACTGCAATTGCATTAATCTTAGTCATTGGGATTGTGGCAACGACTGGCTATTTGTATATTAAATCTGCTTTGAAGCCTGTTGATCCTGGCAGTAAAAAAGAAATAATAGTTGATATTCCAATCGGGTCAAGCGTATCAGGCATTGCTCAAGCACTAGAAGATAAAGGGTTAGTAAAAAATGCTAGAGTGTTTAAGTATTATGTGAAATTTAAAAATGAATCCAATTTTATGGCTGGAGAATATCATATGAATCCTTCCATGACATTTACCCAAATAGTCGACAGTTTAAAAACAGGAAAAATTCTACAAAAGCCAATATTCTCATTAACGATTCCAGAAGGAAAGCAATTAGATGAAATTGCGGCGTTAATTGCCAAAAAAACGAATCAAAAAGAAAAAGATATTACGAAGCAACTGAACGATGAAAGCTTTATTCAAACGCTAATGAATAAATATCCGGATATGTTAACAACGGAAATTTTAGCGAAAAATGTGAAGCATCCTTTAGAAGGATACCTTTTCCCTGCCACGTATTCATTTTATAAAAAAGATCCTTCTCTCGCGGATATTGTAACAGTAATGTTAGATAAAACGGAAAGCATTGTACTAAATTATCAAGGAGAGATGGAAAGTAATGAATTGACCGTACATCAATTTCTGACCATGTCCTCTCTTATAGAGAAAGAAGCAACACAAAAAGCGGATCGTGATAAAATCGCAAGTGTATTTTATAATCGGATTAAAGAAGGAATGCCGCTGCAAACGGATCCTACTGTTTTATATGCACAAGGAAAACATAAAGCAAAAGTTACGTATAAAGATTTGGAAGTGAAGTCCCCATATAATACGTATAAAAACAAAGGAATGCCGCCAGGACCGATCGCCAATTCTGGTACTATGTCTATGGAAGCAGCACTACATCCAGATCAAACAGACTTTTTATACTTTTTAGCTTCAAAAGATGGAAAAGTATATTTTTCGAAAACATTAAAAGAACATAATAAATTAAAAGAAAAATATATAACAAACCAATAATATAAATTTAAGAAGGGAAAGCAGATTCGTTCGCTTTCCCTCTCATTTTGTGTTAAAATAGTACAAGTGTTTTTAAGTGCGTTGTTTTTTATAAGATATGGAAGCTATCTGTCATAAATCGCTTCTTCGTTTGTCTTTGTTAGGTTCTTTTTTAAAAGAAGCTAACTATTTTCAGGTGGAGAGATATTTTTTAAGAAAATACTTAGACTATAATGAACAATCTTTTAAAGATAAAAACGTATAAAAGCTGTAGCGCTTGCGCTTTTCTTAATAGGGGTGTGTTGATTAATATGCAAGGAAATAAAATAAACGCATATTTGGAAAATTTAATTCCAAACAGAAGTGAGCAATTCACAGAAATAGAACAATACGCTCATGAAAATGATGTGCCGATTATGGAGCTTGTTGGAATAGAATCCTTATTGCAGCTATTACGTATTCAGCAACCCAAAAAAATTCTCGAAATTGGCACTGCTATTGGTTATTCTGCATTAAGAATGGCGGATGCTCTGCCTGGCAGCAAAATAGTTTCTGTCGAAAGAGATGAAGATCGCTACAAGCTAGCGAAACAAAACGTGAGTAAATTCCAAAAAGAAGAGCAGATTGTTTTAATCCAAGGTGATGCTCTCGATTTACCAGAAAAAATAGAACAATACGGACCTTTTGATGCATTGTTTATTGATGCAGCAAAAAGCCAGTATCGAAAGTTCTTTGATATATATACAAAAATGTTAACAAAAGAATGTATTGTGTTTACAGATAATGTATTATTTCACGGTTTAGTAGCGAGTGAAAATATTGAGAGCAGAAATGTAAGACAATTAGTAAGAAAAATAAATAACTATAATCAATGGCTAATGAATCATCCAGAATACGATACCGTTATCTTGCCTGTAGGGGATGGAATAGCTATTAGCAAAAGAAGGAGAGAATCATGAAAAAACCTGAATTACTCGTTACCCCAAATTGTATCGATGACATTAAACCACTGATAGAGTGTGGAGCAGATGCTTTTGTTATTGGAGAGCAGAAGTATGGGTTGCGTTTAGCTGGTGAATTTAAACGACAAGATGTTAAAAAGGCGTTAGAATTGGCACATGCAAATGATAAAAAAGTATATGTAGCCTTAAATGCAATCTTTCATAATGATAAAATTGATGAGTTGTATGATTATATTGCGTTCTTAAAAGAAGTACAAGCAGATGCGCTTATCTATGGTGATCCTGCAGTATTAATGGTTGCACGTGAAGTAGCTCCAGACATGAAATTACATTGGAGTACGGAGACAACAGGAACGAATTGGTATACATGTAATTACTGGGGAAAAAGAGGGGCTAAACGTTCCGTGCTAGCAAGAGAAATTAGCATGGACAGCATCATTGATATAAAAGAAAATGCAGAAGTAGAAATAGAAATTCAAGTACATGGAATGACAACGATGTTCCAATCAAAACGTTCTTTACTTGGTCATTATTTTCAATATCAAGGAAAAGAAGCAGAAATGGAAGAACAAAGATTGGAAAAAGATCTTTTTCTTCATGATAACGAACGTAATAATAAATATCCAATATTTGAAGATGAAAATGGCACCCACATAATGAGTCCAAATGATATTTGTATAGTGGATGAATTGCAAGATTTAATCGATGCTGGTATTGATTCTTTTAAAATTGATGGTTTATTAAAAGATTCAGCTTATATCCAAGCAGTAACAAGCATTTACCGTAAAGCTATTGATTTATACTGTCAAGATGCAGACAAATATGAAGAAGAAAAAGAAGTGTTTTTTTCAGAAATTGAAAAAATTCAACCGGTAAACAGACCGCTTGATACAGGATTTTTCTTTAAAGAAACAGTCTATTAAGAAGAAAAGGGGGAAGGCAATATGGCAATCGTAAAAACGCCGATATCCGAAATAAGAGACGGAAAAAGAGTGATCGTAAAGAAACCGGAATTACTTGCGCCAGCAGGGAACTTAGAAAAACTAAAAATCGCAGTAGCATATGGAGCAGATGCTGTATTTATTGGTGGTCAAGAATACGGCCTTCGTTCAAATGCAGGGAATTTCACTTTTGAAGAAATGAAAGAAGGAGTGGAGTTTGCTAAAAAATATCATGCGAAAATTTATGTAACAACCAATATTTTCGCTCATAATGAAAACATAGATGGCTTAGAAGATTATTTATTGGGCTTAAAAGATGCAGGAATACATGGAATCATTGTGGCAGACCCATTAATTATCGAGACATGCCGAAAAGTTGCTCCAGAAATTGAAGTACACTTAAGCACGCAGCAATCTCTTTCCAATTGGAAGGCGGTTCAATATTGGAAAGAAGAGGGTTTGGAGCGAGTAGTGTTGGCTCGTGAAACAAGCGCGGATGAAATCGAAGAAATGAAAGAAAAGGTAGATATCGAAATTGAAACATTTATTCATGGTGCTATGTGTATTGCTTATTCTGGCAGATGTACATTAAGCAATCATATGACTGCAAGAGACTCTAATCGTGGGGGATGCTGTCAGTCATGCCGCTGGGACTATGATTTGTTTAAATTGGAAGATAAAAAGGAAAACCCTTTATTTTCTGAAGAAGATGCTCCTTTTGCGATGAGTCCCAAAGATTTAAAACTAATTGAATCGATTCCTCGAATGATTGAGCTTGGTATTGACAGCTTAAAAATTGAGGGAAGAATGAAATCGATCCATTATATTGCGACAGTAGTCAGTGTGTACCGAAAAGTAATTGATGCATATTGTGCAGATCCAGATCATTTTGTTATAAGTGAGGAATGGCTGCAGGAATTAGATAAATGTGCAAACAGAGAGACAGCACCAGCGTTTTTTGAAGGACAGCCTGGGTATAAAGAGCAAATGTTTGGAAATCATAGCAAAAAGACTGCCTTTGATTTTGCTGGTTTAGTGCTTGATTATAATAAAGAAACGCAAATCGTAACATTACAGCAGCGAAATCATTTTAAACCAGGTCAAGAAATTGAGTTTTTTGGTCCGGAAATAGATAATTTTACAATGATTGTTGACGAATTATGGGATGAAAAAGGAAACGTTCTTGATGCAGCAAGACATCCGCTTCAAATTGTTCAATTTAAAGTAGACCATCCTGTATACCCTAACAATATGATGCGGAAGGAGCTCTAATCTCATGTTACGAAAACCGGTTGTAATTGGTGTCGCTGGTGGATCTGGATCAGGAAAAACAAGTGTATCCAAAGCAGTCTTTGAAAGTTTTAATGATCATTCGATTTTAATGATAGAACAAGATTTTTATTATAAAGATCAATCTCATTTACCTTTTGAAGAAAGATTAAAAACAAATTATGATCATCCACTTGCCTTTGATACAGAGCTGCTTATTGAGCATATTGAAAGATTATTACAGTATGAAACAATAAATAAGCCGGTATATGATTATGCTATTCATACGAGATCGGAAGAGACTATTACAGTAGAACCTAAAGATGTTATTATTATTGAAGGAATTCTTATTCTAGAAGATGAAAGACTTCGCGATTTGATGGATATTAAACTATTTGTTGATACAGATGCTGATCTTCGAATTATTAGAAGACTGCTGCGTGATATTCAAGATCGCGGGAGAACAATGGATTCAGTTATCGATCAATATGTTAATGTAGTTCGGCCAATGCATAATCAATTTATTGAACCAACGAAAAGATATGCAGACATTATTATTCCTGAGGGTGGACATAATCATGTTGCCATTGATTTAATGGTAACAAAAATACAAACAATCCTTGAACAAAAATCACTTTTATGAAACAATAGCAAATAAAGATTATTTGTTCAGAATGAAGAAAACCTCATTTTGCAGGAACTTCAGGCTTTGGTTTATTTTCTACTTTTGCAGCAGAATAAACAGTTTTTGCTATTTTAATTAGCGAGGGAATGATTCTTTATTCGTATATATATGGGAAAGAATGTATATCATTACTATTACAAAATAGAAAAAATGCTTTCTTTTTTTCGTAATACGTATTAAACTCTTCCTATTAGCATAAAAAGCGCGTCTTTATTAGGCGCGCTAAATCTCTTATACATACAAAAACATTCTATAAACAAAGATGGTTATGGAAACTTGAAGGAGTGGAAAATTACGATGGAAAAAGTATTTCCTATGACATTAGCTGGTAAAGAAAAGTTAGAACAAGAATTAGAGCAATTAAAAACGGTAAAAAGAAAAGAAGTAGTAGAACGGATTAAAATAGCAAGAAGCTTCGGAGACTTATCAGAGAATTCGGAGTATGATTCTGCAAAGGAAGAGCAGGCATTTGTGGAAGGCCGTATTACTACTATTGAGAACATGATTCGTAATGCTAAGATCATTGCTGAAATTAATACAGATGCTGTGTCTTTAGGAAGCTCTGTAACGTTTGTTGAACTTCCAGATGGAGATGAAGAAACGTATTCGATTGTAGGGAGTGCTGAAGCTGATCCATTTGAAGGAAAAATTTCAAATGATTCACCAATCGCAAAAAGCCTTATCGGCAGAAAAGTTGGCGATAAAGTAGTAGTACAAACTCCTGGTGGAGAAATGAATGTACAGATTGTCACAATTAAATAATAATATTGGTTTGAAATGCAGACACCTCGTCAACACTTTTGATGAGGTGTTTTTTTATGTGGAGAAAAAGAGCGATTAGCATCACGGTATTATTTTTACTCTTATTAGGAGCATTACTTGCGCGTTTAGTTCAAGTTCAGCTTGTGCAAACAGAACATTTTACTAAACATCATATTAATTTAGTAGAAGCAAGTGTAAAACAACGATCACAAGAGATGATTTTAGATAATGGCAGAGGCGGATTTTTAGATAAAAACGGGAACTCGATTACACAGCGTACACAAAAAGTGTTAATCCTGTTTCCTTTTTTACAAAATATGGAGTGGAATCATAGAAGAATAGCGGATATTATAGGCGTTTCTGAATACAATTTAATAAACGCAGTTAAAAATGCTAAAGAACCAGTTGTATTTGGCGGAAATACGCCAAATACACTTACAGCAAAGCAATGTGAAGAGATAAACAAATTAGCAATTCCAGGTGTGTTTGCAGTTGATAAAAAATATAATTTAAAAAATAATCTTGCTCAGCAATTAATTGGAATTACCGGGCAAAATGAAGCGCTGCTAGCCAAAAGGTATCCAGATAAAAAGCTGTCCTATGATACATTAGTTGGCGTTACCGGTCTGGAAAAAAGCTTTGATGAGTTTTTACTCCCTGACGGTGAGGCGAAATTAGTTTATCATGTTGATGCAACTGGCGGTCCATTGTTTGGTATTAATGTAAAATATGTAGAACCTGGAAATCCTTTTTATCCTGTGAATATAAAAACAACAATGGATAAAGAGCTCCAAGAAACTGCTGAAAAATTAGTAGACGAACAGGGAATTAAAAAAGGCGGATTAGTTTTGTTGGATTTAGAAACGAATTCTATAGCAGCGATGGTATCAAGACCACATCTTAATAGCAGCAATCCTTTTGAAACGGAAGGAATAAACAATTATATGTTAAAACAGCAAATCGTTGGTTCTGTTTTTAAAACGGTTGTAGCAGCTGCAGCGATTGATCATAAGCTTGATGATGATAAACGTACATATGACTGCAGCAGAAAAATTAATGGAGAACCTGATACGACCTATCAGCATGGAATGTTAAATTTCACAAATAGTTTTGCTGTAAGCTGTAATAATACTTTTGCTACAATTGCGAAAGAATTGAAGGATATTGATGAGAATTTACTGGAGGAATATGCGGAGAAGCTAGCATTGACATCAACTGTTGGCTGGGAAGGGGACGTATATCACACAACGGATTTTAAACAGCTGCCAGAAGAAGAAAAGGGTAGAGTGTTTTTATCAGAAGATGCCAAAAAGGATAAAAACTATGTAGCTTTAACAGGCATTGGACAAAATGAGGTGAGGGTAACCCCTCTTGAAATCGCTAATATGATGGCTACGATTGCTAGAGGAGGAGAAAAACAAAGCGTCAGAGTTGCTTCAGAAATAGATTATAAGAATGGCAGTACGCTGCTGAAATTTAAACAAGAGAATTTGCCAGGAGATACTATATCTTCTCCTACAGCAGAAAAATTACAAAAACTGCTGAGAGAAGTGGTGATAAATGATAAAGGAACGGGAAGGTGGTTTCAAGATTTACCATATGAAGTAGCAGGAAAATCAGGAACGGCAGAAACGGGAGTAATGAAAGAGGGAAAACAATTGCATAATAAATGGTTCGCAGGATATTTTCCTTATAAAAATCCGAAATATGCATTAGTCACCGTAAATTTAGGGGTTTATTCAGATGAAGGGGGAGTTAATCCATTATTTGCTGAAATGGTAAAGGCAACGTATGAGCATGATCATAAGTTGGAGGAAATGGAAAAATAGTTGCTGAATTATCATAATACTTTTCACTCGTGCTTTCTCATGATAGAATATGTACAGCCTTGCTAAACAATAAATGGAACAGGTAATTGGTAATTATAGGGAGGAGAAACACTTTGAGCAGTGAAGCTAACAACAATAGTCAAAGCCGTTCTGAACAGCGCTCTAAAAGGAAGAAAACCAATCTTATATTAAATAGTTTAATCGTGTTTGTGATTTTACTGATTGTGTTCGTTTCCTATTCTATCTTTAGTAATAATGATCATAAAAATGCAGATAAATCAAATAAAAATAGTGCAAAAACAGAACAGACAAATAAAGATACAGATAAGGCGGCAGCCGTTAATGGCGCTTCTAACGAGAAGGATAGTACCGAAGAAGATGAAATAGCCGATGAAGAAGCAGGCAAAACAGATGGGGATGCAATTGTAACAGAAGGTGGCAGTGATTCTAATGTCGTGAAAACAATTGAAAATCCTGCTTGGGAGCCTGTTGGTACGACACAGACTGGAGAGCATGCTGCTTCCTATCAAGGAGGAGTAGACTGGAATGAACAAGAAAAAGCGCTTGCTTATGGAACTGGTCTTGATGAATCCGATATGGTTATCTGGTTTTTAGGTAATAATAATAAAGATCCGCAAAAATCAATTGGAACAGTTTCTTCTAAAGATAAATCGAAAAAATTTCGAGTATATATAGAGTGGGTTGACGGTAAAGGCTGGAAACCTACAAAAGTTGAAGAAGTCAAAGATCTTAATATCAGATAAAGTGAAACTACCAGTGAGAGAAAGTTCTCCCGCTGGTAGTTCACAATATCATTTAAAAAGCTCGAATCATACAATAAAGGGCTCTACTTTTTCACTTTAAAATGGACGACTGCTGTATAATAAGGTCTTCCGTTTTCAAGGATAACAGTGTGATGGTTGACGGAATGAACAGACAAAAGAATATTTTTATTTATCTCAACTTGTTCATTTATCCTTTTTTCGATAGCTTTTAAATTATCTCCCTCAAAAAACTCAATTTTATCCTCCATTATATCCAGCTGAATATTCATTTTTTATCCTTCCTTCCTCAAAACAATCACTATTGTATCATAAGTTTCATTTTCCTGTTAACAAAGAGTGAAAGTGTTTCCTGAAAAAATTTTAAACAGAAACTTATGGTAAATGAAGAACACGTCATCACCTAATTCATAGTATATTCATAAGAATTATACACTATATAATTAGGATGTGGTTATTTGTGGGGAAAGAATTTATTGAGCTCTTTGAACAGTGGGCTGATACTTATGATGAAAGTTTAACAAACGACAGGGAATATAAAGAGGTTTTTCGACATTATGAAGAGATTCTGCAAGAAGTGGCTGACCGCTCATTTGGCCATATTGTAGAATTCGGCCCTGGTACAGGAAACTTAACCTTAAAGTTGATTGATAAAGGATTTTCTGTAACGGCAATAGAGCCATCTCCAGCTATGCGTAAATTGGCAAAAGAAAAGATTGGCGATAAGACAATAATAAAAGATGGTGATTTTCTTCAATTTGAGTTAAATGAGACGCCAGATACGTTTGTAAGTACGTATGCCTTCCATCATTTAACGGACAAAGAAAAAAAAGATGCCATTATTCAATATAGTAATTACTTGCCGATTGATGGTAAAATAGTTTTTGCAGATACCATGTTTGAATCAAAAGAGGATTATCATCAAGCAATTGACAATGCTGTCAAACTTGGCTTTCATCATTTAGCAGAAGATTTAAAGCGTGAATACTATACTACGATTCCTGTTTTAACGAATATTTTGCAGGAACAAGGATTTACTGTTGCATTTAAACGATTTAATGATTTTGTTTGGATTATGGAAGGGGTAAAAAAGTAGAAAGAGGTTAAAAAATGAAAATAGCAATCATCGGAGCAATGGAAGAAGAAGTTGCGTTACTACGAGAAGAAATAACAACTAAACAAGAGCATACAATTGCAGGTTTTTCATTTATAGAAGGAACTTTATTTGGTAAAGAAGTAGTATTATTGCAATCTGGAATTGGAAAAGTGAATGCTGCTATGAGCACAACGATTCTTTTGCAAACATTTAAACCAGATTATCTGATTAATACTGGTTCTGCCGGCGGGTTAAATCCTGATCTACATGTCGGCGATGTAGTTATTTCAACAGAGGTTCGCCATCATGATGTTGATGCAACAATCTTTGGTTATGAATATGGTCAGGTGCCGCAAATGCCGCCAAGCTTTCAAGCGCAAGAGACGCTTATTAAGATAGCAGAGGAAAGTGCAAAAGAGATTGGTGATCATGCGGTTGTAAAAGGATTAATTACCACGGGAGATTCCTTTATAAATGATCCAGAAAGAGCTGCTTTTATTAAAAGTAAATTTACAGGTTTGCAAGCAGTAGAAATGGAAGCAGCAGCCATCGCACAAGTTGCTTATCAGTATGAACTCCCATTTGTGATTATTCGCTCTTTATCCGATATTGCTGGGAAAGAATCAAATATTTCTTTTGATCAATATTTAGAAAAAGCAGCAGTTCATTCAGCAAATTTAGTATTGAAAATTATTTCTAGAATAGAAAAATGATACGTATAGTTCACCTAGGACACTTATACTAATAAAGATTCGTATGTCCCACGAAAAGCAGCAGATCTCCATTTCGGTTTATTGTCTATGTTTGAAGCAATACTCCTACGAGATTTGCGGGACATGCGAGATCCCGCCAGAGCACCTGCATGGATGGGCATCCGATAGCCCCACAAAAAGCGAAGTACATTCTGATTGCAGATTTATCGAGAGCATAAAAAAGGTTGAAAGTTATCATGAGTTTGTAAAGCATGGGTAACCTTCTGCTTTTTTTATATAAAACCAACTATTCCTCTAAGAAAAATAAATTATAACCTCTAATTTTGCTGAATAACTGTTCAGTTACTTCGGAAAGTTGTCTAGGATACAAAAGGCAGCTCTAAATCAATTTACTTGTTGATCGCAATAAAATTCACGAAATTAGCTTGGATAACAATCTCTTATATTTGATAAAAAATAAGGGAAAAGGAGGAAAAGCAGTGAAGGTGTACCAAAACATTCATCAATTAATTGGCAAAACACCAATGATGGAATTAACACAATTTCCTTTGCCAGCAGAAGTCCGTTTATTTGCAAAGCTAGAATATTTTAATCCTGGTGGCAGTATTAAAGACAGACTGGGGTATGAACTGATTAATAATGCTCTAGAAAGCGGCGAATTGCAAGCTGGTGGGACAGTAATCGAACCGACTGCTGGAAACACAGGAATAGGTCTTGCATTAGCAGCTCTAAATAAAAACATACAAGTCATTGTATGTGTACCGGAAAAATTCAGTATGGAAAAGCAACAAATTATGATGGCTTTAGGGGCAGAGGTTGTAAATACTCCTACTCATTTAGGAATGCAGGGAGCTATCCAAAAAGCGAAAGAGCTGCAAAGACAAATTCCGCTTTCCTATATTCCAGGTCAGTTTGAAAATGAGGCAAATCCAAATACTTATTATAAAACGTTAGGTCCTGAAGTTTGGGAACAATTAGATCATCATGTTGATGTTTTTGTGGCAGGGGCAGGAACTGGTGGAACTTTTATGGGAGCGTCCCGCTACTTAAAAGAACAAAATAAAAAGATAAAGACGGTGATTGTGGAACCAGAAGGCTCTATTTTAAATGGAGGAAAAGCTGGTACTCATAAGACAGAAGGAATTGGCATGGAATTTTTACCAACATATATGGATCCAGGTTACTTTGATCAAATTCATACAATTGCAGATATAAATGCTTTTGAGAATGTAAAGGAACTGGCAAAAAGAGAAGGGTTGCTTGTTGGAAGTTCGTCTGGTGCTGCGTTGCATGCTGCTTTATTAGAAGCAAAAATGGCTGAAAAAGGTTCAAATATTGTTGTGATTTTCCCCGATGGAAGCGATCGCTATATAAGCAAAAAAATTTATGAAGGGGGTATTTAAGATGAAAAGAAAAACAAAACTAATTCATGGCGGAATAGCGGGAGATCCACATACAGGAGCAGTAAATGTGCCAATATATCAGGTTAGTACGTACAAACAGGACGGCGTAGGCAATCATAAAGGCTATGAATATTCCCGAACAGGCAATCCAACACGTCATGCATTAGAAGAGCTCATTAAAGATTTAGAGGAAGGTACAAGAGGATTTGCTTTTAGCTCAGGCATGGCAGCTATAACAGCAGTAATGCTGCTCTTTAAAAAGGGAGATCATATTCTATTGACTGATGATGTATACGGGGGAACATTCCGCGTCATGACGAAAGTGCTTAATAAATTCGGGATTGAAGCAACATTTATTGATACAAGTAATGTCGACAATATTAAAGGAGCAGTCCAAAAAAATACGGTTGCCATATACATTGAAACACCAACAAACCCTTTATTAAAAATTACCGATATAAAAGCTGCATCTGCTATAGCGAAAGAATTGGGATTATTAACGATTGTTGACAATACTTTTTCCACTCCTTATTGGCAGACACCTATACCATTAGGGGCTGATATTGTGCTGCATAGCGCCACAAAATATTTAGGCGGACATAGTGATGTTGTCTCTGGACTAATCGTTGTAAATGATGAAAAATTAGGAGAAGACTTGCATTTTATACAAAATTCAACAGGTGGTGTTCTTGGTCCCAATGATTCTTGGCTGCTTATTAGAGGCATCAAAACACTTGGGATTCGTATGGAAGAACATGAAAGCAGTACGAAGGAAATCGTAGCATTTTTAGAAGAGCATCCAGCTGTAGAAAAGGTATATTATCCCGGCTTGGCAACACATCCAAATCATGATTTAAGTAAAAAACAAGCTTTAGGATTTGGAGGAATGGTTAGTTTTGATGTAGGAACGGAAGAAAATGCCGATAAATTATTAAGCAAATTAAAGTATTTTACGTTAGCTGAAAGCCTTGGTGCAGTAGAGAGTTTAATTTCGGTTCCAGCTAAAATGACCCATGCGTCTATTCCGAAAGAAAGAAGAGAAGAACTTGGCATCACCGATGGATTGGTGCGCATCTCCGTTGGATTAGAAGATGTGGAAGATTTAATAGATGACTTAAAACAGGCATTAGAATAAATGAAGGATTTATTTCCGGCAAAGAAGCTGGGACATAATTATTCCAGCCGAAAAAAAACCCGAACCATGATACGAAGATGTAGGAAAATATTTCTTATCATGGTTTCGGGTTTTTTTTATGTAAAAAAGAAGGTTTGTGATAATCACCCGCAGCCTGAATACACTCGCTTTCCGTGAGGCTCGAGCTGAGCCGCTTCGGCCCTTGGCTTGCAGGGTCTCATCTAACCTGCTAATCCCATAGGAGTCTACGTGTATACAGGCTACTTCATTTTCCAATTTATTTCATTTTTTTCTTGGTAAAAGAATTAGGATTTAGAAAATAGCCTTTAAAAACGATGTGGAATGGAGCGGAAGACACTCGACTCCTCTCCTACGGGAAGTAGAGGAAAGCGAGTGTCTGTAGCGCAATGCAACAACATAGTTTTTATACTTAACTACTCAAACTTCGCAGTTATAAATTCCTCTTCATGTATTAGCATAACTTGGTTTAGAGTAATTAGAAAAGGGTGATTGATTCGTCTTTTTGGGTGTTTTTTTGCAAACATTATT
>JBDNRM010000020.1:0-34159 GCA_047718615.1 Bacillus sp. (in: firmicutes)
TATCTATATAATGGCGGTGATTATTATTCGACTATTTTATATACCCTTTTTTTAACCTTTTAAACCCCTTTTTTAAAAAAAGAAAAATATTTAATGAAAGACACTTTGCTAGCTTAACTAATGCAGGAAAGAAAAGAAAGAGGTTACTTTTCCTAATGAATGGTTATCTATTTCCTAACCTTCCACTATTGTCTTAAATACAAAAAAAGTGAGCAAAATCATTTTCTGCTCACTTTTTTGAGAAAATATAAGAAAAAAACGCCCTTATCCATAAGAGCGCACCATTTTTTTTTAGAATTCTATGAGACCTAGACTTATCTGTAAGGCTTCATCCACTTTTTCCATCATCTCATCATCAAGATGAGTGATTTTGTCCGTTAACCTCTGTTTATCTATCGTGCGAATTTGTTCTAAAAGAATTACTGAATCTCTTTCGAAACCATATCGCTTTGCGTCAATTTCCACATGAGTCGGCAATTTCGCCTTTTGTATTTGAGCCGTAATTGCTGCAATAATGACTGTGGGACTGAACCGATTCCCGATGTCGTTTTGAATGACAAGTACAGGACGGACACCGCCTTGCTCTGAGCCAACAACTGGGGATAGGTCTGCAAAATAAACGTCACCACGTTTAACAATCAAAGGATTACCCTCCGCTTACAAGACGTTCTACTGTATTCTCTGCCTCATATTCTGCGAGAAAGCTTTCTGATGCAATGGATAAATTTAATTTAGCCATTTCCATATAACCTCGTCTCATGGATTCCCGGATATGTCTCTTTTTCCGTTCACGAAGATACATTTTAGTTGCTTGGTAAATGAATTCACTACGATTAACATTTTCTTGCTTTACGAAGCCATCCAATTCAGTTAACAAATGTTTTGGTAATCTAATCAAGATCTCTGTTGTTGCGCCTGATTCTGACACAAACATACACCTCCACCATCACTACACACCATAATTAGCTCTACTTTTCCAATCATACCATTAATAACACAATCTGCAAAGTACATTCAGCAATTCAAATGTATTATCCACCAAAAAATGTATCTTTTATGCATAAATACGTAAAGATTTCTTAAATATACTCTATTTCTGCAAAAATACTTTCTTTTTTACGCTTTTATCCTTAATGATTCATCAAATTCTAAACTCTAACATCACAAGTTTATTCCATATTTTTTTAGAACTTTATTGCACTAATGGATTAATAATGTCTATTATTTTCCCATCGTTTTTATATACACGCGGCACTCTATTAGAAATGCTACATGTAATTTCATAATTAATCGTCTGTAATTTCGCAGCAATTTCATTTACAGATATAACATCATTCCCTTGTTGTCCAATCAATGTAACCTTTGTACCCACTTCCATGCAGCAGGGCAATTTAATCATACACTGATCCATACAAACTCTCCCTATTATGGGCACTCTTTTCCCGTTCACCAGCACTTCTTGACCACTAAGTTTTCTTAACCATCCATCAGCATATCCGATCGGCAGTGTCCCTATCCACTCTTCCTCTGAAGCCTCATACGTTGCTCCATAACTCACTTTGTCCCCTTTTTGCAGTTTTTTTACTTGTACAATTTGAGTATGTAGGGAAAAAGCTTCTTTTAAAAGGTAAGGTAATTTTTTCTCTATATCTAAAGAAGGAGTTAAACCATACATGGATATTCCCATTCTTACTGCATTAAATTGCATTTCAGGATATAAGAGACTTGCTGCACTATTACTGCAATGAACAATAGAAGGCTTATTGGAAAAGCAAGAAAGCATCTTTTGAAAACGTTCAAGCTGTTCTTGTACATAGATAGAATCTGTTTCATCTGCTGTCGCAAAATGTGTAAAAATTCCTTCCGCTTTTATATTTTTATGGGAAGCTAACAAACATTCTACTTCATATATCTCTTCTTTTTTCCTTAATCCAATTCGTCCCATACCAGTATCAAGCTTAATATGTATTTTCAAAGTATCGTTGGAATCTAAAACCTCTGCTGTCTTCTTTAGCCAGTCTGCTTCCAACATAGTAACCGTTATTTCGTATTCAACTGCAATAGGAGTATCTATCGGTCGAACAGCGCCTAAAACTAGTATCGGTGCAGTTATTCCATTTTTCCTTAACTGGATTGCTTCATCTAAAAACGCAACCGCCAAATAGTCTGCACCTGACAGTAATGCAGTTTGAGCAATTTGCAATGCTCCATGTCCATATGCATTCGCTTTTACCACCGCAAATAGTCTTGTATCTGGTCGCAGCCTTTTTTTCAGCCTCATTATGTTTCCCTTAATAAAATCTAAGTCAATTTCCACCCATGTATCCCGATAGAAAGCAGGGTTTATTTCCATTGATAGTGACACATCCTTCTGTTAAAAAAAGATAGTTTTTTTATAAATTATTCTACTGCATCGATAACTTGTCAATCCAATTTGGAAAACTCTTCGATTGAATGATTCTTTTTGCTCTTTTCATATAGATTATTGATATTGACCTGCATTCTGGATACACTTCCCTTACCGAGGACGGCTTGTTGGTTCTTACTGTTACCTCTGGCCTGAAAGTCTCACCATGCTTACTTTCACGCGCTAAAGGCCCAGTTTCTTCAAGTCATTCATCAATTTTAATGTTACTTCCCCCTTTAAATTATATTAGCTGGTATTTGTGTTACCTAGACGGCAGAGCTAAACAGCAATCTAACTTCATGAATCTTCCCATTGAATAAAAGCTGCCTCTACGTTTATGGACGGAGAGGCAGCTTTTATCTATGTTAATTCTTTTCCTATTATATAAATTAATGGGGTTCTGCTGCCCGTTTATAGTGAAGTTAAGTGAAGGTCTTTGCAATCAGCGACAATTAACCCTAGCTTCCTAACTGTTCTAGCAGCACGCCTTCTCGCAAACCTTGTTCGGATACAATTAGCTTAGGACTATCTAGCATTTTTATTATTGTAATTACTGGAAGAAGTCCACCTATAATAATATCAGAACGTTCTTTAGATAATCCTCGTATTTGCTTCCGTTCATTTTTATCTTTTGACAGAATATCAGAAAAAATGCTATACACTTCTTTTTTTGTCATCGTTAGTCCATGTAATGCTAATAAATTATTCTGTTCCCGGAGGCGATTTCGATATACTTTTGCTAGGCAGCGGTTCGATCCTCCTGTCGCATAGATCGGCAGATTGACCCCTTCCATAAACCATTCTACTTCTTTCAGTTTTTCTTCAATATACATAGTCCCACGAAAAAGTGCATCTCCTGATCTATTATCATCTTTAAAGAATGCTTCTGTAAGAGTAACCGCACCAAATGGCAAACTGGTTAAATGCTTTAATTTATTATTTTCAATCACAATTATCTCACAGCTTGCACCACCTGTATCCACAATAATGCCACTTTCTACCTTTAATGATGTCGTTACCGCAAGATAATTATAATACGCTTCTTTTTCCCCACTAATTACTTCCATTTCTAATCCAATGGCTGCTTTTACTCGTTTCAAAAAATCTTGTCCATTTTTTGCATTTCTGATGGCGGCGGTCCCTATTAGTTTCCACTCTATATCAGAGAAGTCTTCTGTCCTTTTTTTAAAATCGATTAGCGCATCTTCCGCTCTTTTCATTGCATTCTCTTGCAAAAAACCATCTTTTTCCATACCTTCTGCAAGACGAACCATACTCTTTTCTTTTATTACTGTATCTGATACCCCATTTTCATCAACCTCCTTTACGAGAAGACGAAATGAATTAGAGCCTGCATCAATAATTGCATAATATTTCACAGTCCTTCCTCCTCATGAAACAAATTTATTTATTTAAATTATGTTCTATATACTGTTCCTCTATATCCATGTCATTACTTCTTTTTTCCTGCCCGTATACGGGGATAAACGTTCTTTTCCATTTATGATCTGCTTTTTTCGTTTCTATTTTTTCTTCAGCCTCCAATGCAAAATGTTCTTGCGCATGCAATAAGACTTTTCCACGGCGATCAATCTTGTGGTATTGACCGTTGCAATCCATTACTCTTGTTTTTACATTGTCTGCAAGCATTATTTCAAATGATTCAATGATAACTTGTTTCGCAGCATCATCTTCTACAGGAAACATAAGTTCGACGCGATGGTCTAAATTTCTTGGCATAAGATCTGCACTTGCTAAGAATACACGTCTATCCTGCTTGGATCCAAACATATATATTCTTGTGTGTTCTAAATATCTACCTACAATGGAATGGACAGTAATATTGTCGCTTATTCCCTCTACACCAGGCTTTAAACAACAGATTCCGCGAACAATTAAGTGAACCTTCACACCCGCTTGAGATGCTTTATAAAATGCTTCAATTATTTTTCGATCCGACAGGGAATTCATCTTTGCATAAATAGATGCTGGTAATCCAGATTTCGCTTGTTCTATTTCGATATTAATTTGTTCCATTAATTCAGAACGAAGCCAAAGCGGCGCCATCACCAGTTTATTAAAATAAGGAGGCTCAGAATATCCAGACAACATATTAAATACGTTGGAAGCATCTACTCCAATTTGTGTATCACTTGTCAAAAGGCTCATATCTGTATAAAAGCGTGCTGTGCTGTCATTATAATTTCCCGTTCCTAAATGCATATACCGTTTTATCGACGATTCTTCTTTACGAACAATTAGTGTCAATTTGCAATGCGTCTTTAGACCAACTAGACCATAAATAACATGACACCCTGCTTTTTCTAACCGTTGTGCCCAGTTAATATTGTTTTCTTCATCAAATCTAGCTTTTAATTCAACAAGAACGGTTACTTCTTTACCGTTTTCCGCCGCTCTTTCTAAACTCTTAATTATAGGGGATTTTCCAGACACGCGATAAAGCGTCATTTTTATCGCTAACACTTGTTCATCCTCAGAAGCTTGACGAATTAGTTCTACTACTGGTTCAAAAGAATCGTACGGGTGATGCAGTAATACATCTTTTTTTGTGATTGTCTCAAAGATATTATTATTAATTAATTCTTCATTTATATAACTTCTTTTCGGCTCAAATAATAATTCATCAGAATCACTAAGTATATTTGACCATGACGACAAAAAGGTTAAATCAATCGGCCCATTTACTTCGTGCAATCTTTTCTCTACAACATGGATAGACTCTTTTAACTTCGTCTTCATTTTTTCACTTGTATCCACTTCTATATCCAGACGAAGCACTGCTCCTCGATCACGCTCACGCAGTTTTTTTTCTATTTCTTCCACTAAATCGATAATTTCATCTTGTTCCACTTCAAAATCCATATCACGAATAATACTAAAACATGTAGTCTCTAGTACTTTATATCCAATAAATAATTTATCTAAATTATTTCGGACAATTTCTTCTAATAAAATAAATTGTTTAGCACCTTCACTTGGAATCTGAATTACTCGTTCTATCACATCCGGCACTTGTACAGTTACAAATCTTATGTTGTCTTCTGTCTTTTCTTTTTTCTGAATATATGCAGCAATATTTAAACTACGATTGGATATTAACGGAAAGGGTCGTGAAGAATCTACTGCCATTGGTGTTAAAACCGGATAAATAAATTTATTAAAATATTTTTTAATAAATTTAGCTTGTTCATCAGACAACTGATTCATTTTAACGAAATCAATATTCTCATTTTTTAATAAGGGGACTAGCATTCTATTATAGGTAGTATATTGTTGTTCAATCATTCGTACAGTCAGCTCTTCTATCTTCTTTAGTTGCTCTTTTGGCTTTAAACCAGCAATATCTCGCTTTCCGTATGGAATCTTAGAGTGTTTTTCCAATGTTGCCACACGCACCATAAAAAATTCATCTAAATTACTTGCTGTTATAGCGAGAAATCTACAACGTTCTAATAGAGGATTTTCCTTGTCTCGCGCTTCTTCTAATACCCTTTGATTAAATGAAAGCCAGCTGACTTCACGGTTTATAAAATGTTTGCACTCATTCATACTGCTACCCCCTAAAATTGAGTTTTTTTCCATAAACTTTTTCAAAATATTCAGCTTTATCTATAAACGTCCATCTTTCTAAAGACAAATCATATTTTGAATTAGGTGTAATGACTATTTCTTCTTCTTTTACCGACACGCGAATCGAAGTAATCTTTTGCTGTTTGCTGTCATTTAATGCATCTGCAACTCTTAATATTGCTGCGAGCTTCGCTATACGTAGACGTACATCCGTCTGAATTGTGTCAAAATGCATACCATCTTCCGTTGGCGTCAACCAACTGTGATATCTTGCTAAATTAGCGACGATCAATTGTTCCTCCTCTGAAATACCAATTAATTCCGTTGATTTTATTAAATAATAAGAATGTAAGTAGTGGGAATTTACGGTTACAAAAGATCCGATATTACGAAGAATCACTCCAAGCTGCAGGAGCAGGCGATCTCTTTTCTTTAATCCATGCAATGATTTTAAACGGTCAAATAAATGCAAAGCGAATTTTTCAACACTGACTCTATCTTTTTCTGTACATTGATAATGAGCAGCCATTTGCTTTGCTGCTTCCAAGATATCTGCATATAAAAATGCATCTGAACGTTTTTTCTTGTTTCTCATGTATTCATGGACAATTAATCCATCCACTAAATCCACAGTGGAAAGAAAAATCTTTTTTGCTCCTGTCCATTCCAATAATTTTTTGACTAACATAGCTGATGGCAGGAGTTGTGATACAGCGTCTAAAGACACCATATATTTTTTAGTAAGTTCCTGTTCCGGATGCGATAAAATTGTATTATAAATACCATCAAAATGCTCTCTTGTAATCCATTCTCTATTTTTTTTTGTAAAAGCCCGTTTAAATGCCAATAAATCTGTTCCTATTAAAATAAAATGTTCAATCTTTACTTTCGGAGTAGCAAACTGTTGATAAGCATCAATTTTACTTAAGATAAAATCCTCCATTAACTCTGTGAACTGACTAACTTTTCTTTCTAAATCCTTTAAAAGCTCGCGTACACGAAGAGGACCAAGCTTTATATTTCTTGAAAACTGAAAATTCCCTTCATTATAAACAGTCAGCTGAATACTGCCTGAACCAATATCTATCAGCATCGTTCCGTCATGAATGAACTGTTGAAAATTATCAGTACCGTACGCAACTGCCTGATTATGCAAATATCGTTCTTCTGCATTCGATAGCCATTCTAGCTCTAAACCAGTTTTTCTATAGATTTGTTCTTTTATATAATAAGCATTAGTTGCTTCCTGAACTGAGCTTGTCGCCACTGCACGCCATTGTGTGACCCCATATTCTTTCATGGCTTGTACAAATCCGGCCAACGCATTACACGTATTTAAAACAGTTGTATGTTCAATCTCTTTATATGTATAAATATCACTGCCAATGGATACATCTGCCTTTCTCGTTTCAATAGCTTTTTCTAATCTTGTATCATATATTTTAAGTGTCACAGACTGTGAACCAACGCTTATGGCAGCGAATAATCTTTCCTTTATCATTTCTTTATTCCCCCCATTCCTTTGTAGTATAAGATATTCTTTTTGCCAATTGTTTTTCTTGTAACTATATTAACGTAAATTTTATAATAATTTACATTTACTTTAAAAAATTTACATTTAATTAAAACACTTCTTAAAGAACCTTATATCCAATCGCTTCATGCCCTTTAGAATTGATAAAAAGCAATATATTTTTTTAGGCGGACTAAAGTGCTTGCAGTGGTCAGAAACCCAAATTGAGTATCTGCATATATATATTCAAAAAAAACAGCTCCACATAGAAGCTGCCTTTGATGTTTATATTATTTAATTGCTTCTCCCTGCACCGAACGAGCAATTACAACCATTTCATCCTCTGTTAAATCTGTTGAAGCAATAATATAATCTACTCCCCCAAATGTCCAAGAAACTTTATTAGCTGTCACAGCACCTATTGTAAACCCAAGATCAACAGGGTTGCCAGTTACCACAATTGGTCCAGCAGTTGCTGGAGCAATTTCTGCTTTCTCTTGAATAATCGTATAGGATTTTTCTCCATCATACGTCAATACAACACGACTGCCATTTTCTGTTGTTACCTTTTTCTCTTCCACCAGCTTAACATTTTCTAACTGATCTTCTGGATATTTAACAGAAAAGGTTTTATCCTCTACTTCTCCCATAACCGGAACAACTAGTTTCGCAGCCGTCATGCTTTTTTTCAGATCAAAATCTTTTTTATCAAAATTGACATCAAACTTCACATTAGAAAATTTAACTGTAACAAGGGCATTTCCTTCTGTATCTTTAACCTTTACACTAATCGGCGCAAGATCTTTTTTATTAAGCGTTATTTCTTGAGTAGGTAGCATTTTATTATTTTGATAGCGTGTTTTTGTATCAAAAATATAATATTTATCTGTTGTCTTAAACTTTACCTCTTTATCTTCCTGTATATCTTTCACTAATGACTCATATAAGTATGCCTGGCTACTATTCTCTGGCCATTCACTCTGAAATTTAAAACTTTTGTTTAATGCAGGTGTTAACACATAAACCCCTTCATCATTTTTTAGAATCATTTGACTCTGGTCTTTTTTGGCATTTTTAAGATTAACCCGATAATAATTTGGATCCTTATGCCAAATTTGCACTTCATATGTTTGTGGTTCTGTTCCCATTTTCAAGGTCATTTTTGCATCTGCCTTATAACCTTTTGTTGAAACTTTTTCATTTAACTCCTTCATAACATCATCTTTTGACTTCGCTCCACAGGCAGTTAACAAAAGCATGACCGATAGCCCTACGAATAGCAACCATAACTTCTTGTTCATTTTTTCAACTCCCTTATTCTCTATTCACGCGGAAAAATAAGAAGAGTGGCAGCCCTTAGTCAGCCCTGAAAAAATGTTCATTTGCCCCTCATACGTGCTATTTATTTATGAGAGGCAAATGATTGTTTTTTTACAACTATGGGCTTGTCGGCAAACCACGTACTGTGGTGACGCCGGCATTAGTGTCATGCACCTCAGAATTAAAGCTAGACACTCGCAAAAGTTCAAAAGCTTATACACAAAATACCGGCATCAAAGCAACCACTCTTATTTCTCCTATTTCTCTATGAATATATGAGACAACCTAAGGGATTATAACCAAGCTTAGTCTTTTCTCTTCATTTTTCGATGATCACTTGAGCAAAAGCATATTCTTTACTATGGGTAATAGATAAGTGAACACCTTGCGTTAACGGTTTTATAAAAATAGGTTTGCCATAACAATCTTTATCCACTTCTATATCTTGGAAACTAAGTTCTTTCCCGATGCCTGTTCCCATCGCTTTGCTAAATGCTTCTTTTGCAGCAAACCGTCCTGCTAAATACTCAATTTGTCTAGCCTTCTTGTAGTTTTTAAATGTTTTTTGTTCTTGTTCGGTTAAGATACGTTTAACAAATCGTGGTGTTCTATCCATTATTTCTTTTATTCTGCTTAACTCAATAATATCAATTCCAATACCTTTAATCATATGGCACATCCTTCTATTTTTATACAACCGTGCATAAATTATTATCAGAGTGTAGACAAACTTATTTTCTACAGATCAAGAACCAGGGCGTCTTTAGTCGAAAGACGATTAAAATTAATTGTATCTTTTCCTCTATAATGGCTATTATGTAGGAAGGAGATAATAAGGAGGTTTTACACTTGTTTACTAGAAGAGAAAGTTTCAAAGAATACATTACATACTATCCAATTGTTTCAGCCATTTTATTTATCCATCTTGTCCTATATATTTTAACTAGTCTTCCCCTATTTCCAAACCAATATATTCTAGAAAAGACGATTGGGGTTAATTTATATATTGTAGAAGGAGAATGGTGGAGGCTAATCACCCCCATTTTTATACATGGAGGGTTTTCTCACTTTTTATTTAACAGCTTTAGTATTTTTTTATTTGGACCAGCCTTAGAAAGAATTCTCGGGAAAGTTTCCTTTTTGTTTATCTATCTCTCTACCGGAATTATCGCAAATATTGTCACCCTTTTTATTGAACCATTAACTTATACTCATCTCGGTTCAAGCGGTGCTATTTTCGGTTTATTTGGCTACTATATTTCATTAATCGTTTTTCGAAAAGATATCCTATCAAAAAATAATTCTCAAACCATTGCGACTATTGCTGTTCTTAGTTTAATCATGACGTTTCTTCAGCCAAACATTAATATTACTGCACATATCACTGGTTTTCTCAGCGGCTTGTTAATCGGCAGCTTCTCCCAATCTAAAGGGAGAAACATATTAAATGCTTACAAGGAAGAGCTGTCTCAAATAAAAACCTTTGCAGCAACACGCAAAAAACCGCCAACTAAAAATATAATAGTTTGGATTATTCTTATTATCTTAGCTCTATTAGGACTATTTAAGTAAAATAACAATATAAGCATTTTTATAAGAAAAGTGTGGGACGCCTTGTTCAGCCTTGAAGAAAAATTTTATACTTTCTTACCTTAAAATAAAAATAGCTGTCTGAAAAGTATCGGTTTAACTTTCACCATTATTTTTAAGTGAAAATACCGCTTTCCAGACAGCCCTTTATTTAGAATAAGAATACCAGCTATACACTTTTTTTACATCTTCTATCTTTAAGTCAGAAACTGAACCGCCAGACCCGCCAATTCCTGAAGCTACTATTGCATGCAGGGAAGCTAGATTTGCTTTTTTCTGCCAGAAGCCTACCTTATAATCAACAGTTTGAATACGGTTTTTTTTCATAATTAAAGTCGTTTTTGCTAGATGACGGAAAGAAAGCGTTAACTGCTTCTCCGCCAAATGCCATCCAGCTGCTCGATAGTTAAAATATCCCCATGCAGGCAATATGACCATTAAACAAGCAGAAATCCAGCCCCATGTATGAAAAAAGTATAAAGAAGCTGCCATTACAGGTAGTGCGACCCAACTATTTCGGAAAATATATCTCCATACAGCGACCTTCGGCGGAGAATGCAAATCAGCCGCTACCTGGTAATCAGGCAACACCGCTTCTACTATTTTTTTTATTTTATCCTTTTTAATGATTGGCAGAACCACTACACTTGATGCTTCGTTATCTGTTAGAGAGCCTCCCGCACTTTCCAAATGTACGGTTGCAAGATGCAATGGCTGCCTCATCATATTTTCAGTTATTCTAACAGCTTGAATACGTTGAATCGGAATGGTTATTTGCCTCTTCTCTAGCAATCCTCTTGTTATTACAAGATCATTTCCCAGTTTTGCAACAGTAAAATTTGCATACTTTAGCATCGTCATCAATAAAGAGACAATCCATAGTATAAAAAAGATAACAAAAACCAAAACGGCGACAATCGCAACACTATTTGCTACAAAGTGCTGAAACTCCTGAAATATTTTTTTGTACGGAATGATATCATCAAATTGGGAAACAGCTGCTATTATAGCTGAGAAAACAACTCCAACTCCACCAGATGTTGTGGCTAATAATAGCAGTTCTTTATTACTAATTTTATATAATTCTTGTCTTATTTCCTCTTCTTGAACGTCTTCCAAAACCCCGCTGTTATTCAGCCTGTTTTTATGTTTATTAATATACTCTCGCAGCTGTTCTGCATGCTCCTTCGAGATTGCAGTCAAGACCGCTTCCGCTTCACTTACTCCACCAGCAGTTTCTATCTTCACTTTCACCAACCCGAACGGTCTATGTAAAATCCCCTCCGTAAAATCAATACTCTGAATTCTTTCAAACGGAATATACCGTTTCTTTTTAACAAAAATACCATGTTCAATTCTCAGTTCTCTTGAATGGAGATGATAGGTAAAGAAAAACCAGGAAAAAATGCCTCCGACAATTGTTAATACAATAAAACAAACGATTCCGATCTTATAATAAAAACCCAAATTTGAGGCACTGCCGCCTAGCACAATAACAGCAAGGAAAGGAAAAATAATATCCTTTAGTTGTTTCAAAATATTAAATATAATCGTGATGGGATGAAGTTTTTTTGGTTCAAACATCCTCTTCCGCCACCCTTGCTTTTTTGGATATATAATTTCGTATCTCCTCCGCTACTTCCATTCCCAGTATTGGAATTTCGTGAACAGTAGCAGCAGTAGAGATAGATACAGCAGCAAGTTCATATTTGCGAAGCAGCGGTCCTTGCTTTGTATCCACATGCTGTACACGAACCATCGGAACCAAGGTTCTCTTCATTACAAGTACACCATGTTGTATTTCAATTTCATCTTCTCTTATTTCATACCTCCATCTTTTCCATCTTAAAGTTGGCAATAATCCTACAAAAAAATAAAGACAAATAAGAAAAAAAGCCACACTTAAAATAGAAAACAGGATTGGCCAATCTAACAGGATGGTTACTGTAATAACAGCTGCACATAAAATCAATGGAAAAACAGATGTGAACAATCCTGTTAATCTCCATACTTTCATCCCTTTTTTTGATAGGCGATTTTCAGGTTGTTTTAACATAAATAGATTCCCCTTCTCTCTCTTTTCGTTTCTCTCCCCAATAACCGAACTTTTCTCCATTTCCTTAATTACGTAAATATCTCTAAATAGTTTCAACTATTAAAGGACTTTTTTACTCTTTCACCCTATTTAAGTAATAATAAAGGTGGATCCATTTAAGAATTTTATATCTTTGTGATTTTTTAGATTATCTACTAATTGAAATAAAGCATCGTCTTTTTGTTTCGCTTCAATCATACAATCCAACATTGGAATCGTTTTATTTACTTTTTTTAAAAAGCTTAAAAATTGATCTACATTAATATAGTCAGCATGGGCCCGATCCTGTTCACCATCACGCGGACTGGAAATATGCATCTTTATAGGAAGCGGAGAATATTTCCATGTATTAATTACTCTTCCCCAATGATTATACCAGTCATCCCCTTCGTTATGGACCATATGATGGTGCAAATCAAAAACACACGGAATATTTAATTTTTCACAAAGATACAAAGTATCGTTAAAAGTGAAATTTTTATCATCGTTCTCTAATATAATCATCTTTTGCAGCCTAATGGGAACTAATCCCCAATTTAAAATAAACTGTTCTAATGCCTGCTCTTTATCATTGTAAACTCCTCCTACATGCAGAACACATCGATGCTCTGTGTTTAGCTTCATTCCTTTTAATAATTTTCCGTGCATTTGCATTGTTTTTAAAGAATTTTTTAAGATTTCTGGCTCCGTATTATTCAAAACAACAAAATGGTCTGGGTGAAAATCTACTCGCATATCATATTTTTTTACCATCTTGCCTAATTCATAAAGTTTAGATTTTAAAACACGTATATAATCCCAAAAATATAAATCTGGATGATTTGCTAACGGTATTATTCTAGAACTAAACCGAAAGAAAAAAATTTCGTTCGCGATATTATGCTTTAGCAGTCTTGTGCAGTTTTCTAAATTACTTAATGCTATTCTTTCCAATTTCTTTATGGCAGCTTCCTTATCTTTAATGTTGGTAAATTGCCTATATGTCATTGTTTGAGAAGGTGAAGCATTTTGCAAGTGTACACTCATTGCTACATATCCTAGTCTAAAAATAGTCAAATGCTGTTCCCTCTTTCGTAAAATGTTTATTTGTTTTATAGTATATGCAAATTTCTTCAACATAAAAAAGGCACAGAAACGCTAGTGCTAGATATCCACGCCAGACTTCAAAAGCTTATGCTTTCTTACCAAATAAAAAAACCCATGTGAGGCTGCACCCTCACATGGGTTTTCAATAAAATCATTCTAATCGTCACCATCAATAGACGCTTCCAATATAGTGTACAGCGACTATTCTATCTTATTTTTCCTTAACGATAGGAATTTGATTTTGAATTTGAATAGCTTTTATTATTTGTTTGACCTGTTCGTTTATTACTATATCCTTGGCGTTGACGAGAAGCGTTATGATTTTTTTGGGATTTGTCTTTATAACTGCTATTATTTTTATCATAAGGCTTGCGATCTCGTCTCATAGGAAGCGATTTTTCTTCTGTTAACTTAACTGGTGTTGTATCTGGTTCCTTTGTCAACATTTTAAGAACAGCCGCAACAATAGTTCTCGGATCTTTTTGCGCTAATAATTCATCAGCACTTTCTTTATATGATTCGATATTATTCTCATCTACCGTTTGCATAATCTTCTCTATTACCGCTTTTTGTTGCCCTTCTAATGCTTGATCAACAGTAGGAGGAATCATTTTTTCCATTTTTCTTTTCGTTGTTTTTTCCACTACTTGAAGATAGGATCTTTCACGGTATGTTATAAATGTAATAGCTACTCCCTCTTTACCCGCTCTGCCTGTTCTTCCGATACGGTGAACATAGCTTTCTGGATCTTGAGGAATATCGAAATTATACACATGTGTTACACCGGAAATATCTAATCCACGAGCCGCTACATCTGTTGCCACTAAAACATCAATGGCACCTTCTTTAAATTTACGAAGAACAGACATACGTTTCGCCTGACTTAAATCTCCGTGAATTCCTTCTGCTGTATATCCTCGTAAATTCAATGCTTCAGAAAGCTCATCAACACGACGTTTTGTACGACCGAAAATAATCGCTAACTCTGGTGCTTGAATATCTAATAATCTTGTCAAAATATCAAATTTTGTTTTCTCTTGTGATTCAATATAATATTGTTCGATTAACGGAACAGTCATTTCTTTTGCTTTTACTTTTACTACCTGTGGTTCTTTCATAAAACGCTCAGCCATTCTTCTAATAGGGGCTGGCATAGTGGCAGAGAATAAAAGAGTTTGTCGCTCTTCTGGTATTTTTGAAAGAATTGATTCAATATCATCAATAAAGCCCATGTTTAACATTTCGTCCGCTTCATCTAAAATAACTGTTTGCACATGATCTAAATGAAGTGTTTTTCTGTTAATATGATCTAAAATACGACCTGGTGTTCCAACAATAATATGCGGATTTTTCTTTAATGCACGGATTTGACGGCTAATATCTTGACCACCAAAAATTGAAAGGACTCTTGTTCTTTTTCCATACCCAATTTTGTACAACTCTTCTGATACTTGAATAGCAAGTTCACGTGTCGGAGCAATAATAATTCCTTGTATAACGTCTTTTGACAAATCAATTTTATCTACCAATGGCACACCAAACGCTGCTGTTTTTCCAGTACCTGTTTGTGCTTGACCGATTAAATCTTTATTTTGAAGGCTTAAAGGGATCGTTTCTGCTTGAATAGGTGTCGCTTCTTCAAACCCCATTCTTTTTAATGATTTCATCGTGGCAGCACTAATACCTAAATCTTGAAACTTTACCAATATATCCAATCTCCTTCTAGTCATTAAAAATATTCACACGAGTAGGTATTTCCATCTTACTAAGTTTTATATGTACCCCATTTTTTTATTAACGAAACATATTAAATGGCGTTATTTTTTTAATCCACTTTATCCACTATTCCCCATACAATTAAATAAAAAACTAAACAAGTTTACATATAAGATATGAAAAGTTTTGAGGAATTCATACATCCCTCATTTACTTTGAGTGGAGAACTGGAGGCTATATGCTTATTTGTCAACTATACATAGCATGAGATACTGTAAAATTGAGTTCTTTTTTAGAGGAAATATTTCAAATGACATCCATTTTTTTTGAGTTTACAGCTACTGTTTTCCAGTTAGCCAAATACAAAGAAATTTCTTGCGTGTAATCTGACGTTACGAAATTTCTCTCTATTTGACAACTTAAAAGCCAAATCACTAAAAACAGATTAACTTCTCATTTAACTCTAGGTCTGTTAGCTACAATGCTGTTATTCATAAGAATCAAACATCTAAAAATCAGCATAATAATAGTACAAAACCTAAATTTCAAAAATCCTTATACAACATATATATAAAGTTAATCTTTATAAGTATGTCCAGTATTTTTAATTTTTCCCCTTTATACTTTAAAAATAATCTTATCACTTACATATTCGCTTTGCAATAAAATGACATCTATACAAAAGAGTTCTTTTCTTGAAAATGAATGCGCCTCTTTTCCATTAACTATTTTATTCTAAAAGGAAAAAAAGGGAACCTAGCGATAATGTAAAAAAAAAATTATGAAGCTTGCTCATTTTCTTAGAGGAGATGTAAAGGTTGTTTTTTAACATTTTTCTTCCGAGCTGTTCAAGGCGCTTGCGCTTTTCTATTGTCTAGCTTCAGCGCCTAGCTCTGGGGAGTATTGCCCCATACTTCACAAGTGATATATAGGGTTATCAAAACGATTCTAATTTTGATTAAGAAGGTTCACTGCTTACGCAAAAAATTAAACTGTTTCTTCTTTTTGAGATACAGTTAAAAAGGCGAGGATTTCTGAAAATAATCTTTCCTTTTCGATACAATGACAGATTAAATGATCAGATTCCTTTATATAGAGAAGTTTTTTTTCTTTCGCACAGATTGCCTCGTATAAATAACACGTGCTTTTTACTGGAACCAATCCATCGTTTTCCCCTTGTGCAATAAATGTAGGCACTTGCACCTTGCAAAGCAATGGGCGAATATGATGCACTAGCTTTCTAAATTGAACAGTAGCCATTATAGGGGTCGTTTTTATTTTTTTTATATAGCGGATAAATAGTTCATTTTTTGTTATTGCGCCCTTCCAAAAGTCACTGGCCATGTATTTAATTTCTTTCCACATTTGAGGAGGGTTTACATAGTATGCTGCTGGACTTAATAGAATTAATTTTTTCACAGGATAATGAATTGCTAAATAACTAGCTATTAATCCACCCATTGAAAAACCAATCACGAAAACAGTTTCTTCTTTTTGCAAAAGACTTTTCAGTTCATTTTCAGCATGTTCTATCCATTCATTAAAGCGAATTCCTTGTAACTGAAGTTTCTCCCCATGGCCTGGCAATGTTGGAATTACACATTTCCAATTCGTGTATTGTTCGAGAAAATTCACTAATGGCTTCACTTCCATTGGTGATCCAGTAAACCCATGAAGACATAAACAAGCAACCATCACCAACATCACCTTTCTACATAAAATGAATAGAGAGACTCGCTTCTCCATTCTTCCTTCAATTGGTCAGTAAACAAAATTTTGATTAAACAGCCTAGAAAACTCTTTAACACAATCTCCATTTTACACAATAAGTGTAATTTTATCCACTATTATTCACTTATCCTCTATTAATTTAAGAGAAAGCTGATGGTTTACTTCATTTAACTGCTCAGCCATTTGTGCCACTTGATAAGATGCTCCTGTTATTTCTTCAAATGTTCGTTGAAACTCATCTACTATTCCATGAAAGTTTTGAATTTTTTCAGAACTGTGCTTTACACTGTCCACTGTATTACTTAAAGTCGAAATAATTTTTTCATTTACCACTTTTAACAGACTAGCATCTTCTGCAATACGGTTATAACTGGATTCAAACTTGCCTACCGTTCTTTGAACCATGCTGATTTGTCCATGAATATTATCCAACGACTTTTGCGTTTCGGTTGCAAGCTTTCGCACCTCTTTGGCCACTACAGAAAAGCCTTTGCCATGGATTCCTGCCCGTTGTGCCTCAATCGCGGCATTTAATGATAATATATTGGTTTGATTAGATATCCCCCTGATTGTTTGAACAATAGCACCGATTTCTTTTGAGCTTTCCGTTAGATGCTTGGTTAAATGCTTGGTCTCCTCAATTAAAGTAACCACCTCATCTACTTGTTCTAAGGAGGATGCTACTTCTTGTTTTCCTAATTCGACTTCGCTGAGTGTATCAGTAGAAATCGTATTAATTTCGTTTATTTCAATTAACATTTGATTTACCAAGTTCTCTTTATCTGAAATAGCAGACGTAGTTTCCTCCGCCCCTGCTGCTAATGTTGCAGCAGAATCATCCAATTGCTGTTGCAATGTGTGGATTTCATTTAATTTCATCATGGAAGACGTATATGATTCTATATAAGTAGAGATTCCTATTTGCATATCGAAGGAACATAGTTTTTGAAAAGAAAGATATAAAGATTTAGCTTTGTCCAGCGGCAGCTTCTCATTTGTTAAAATAACAAACATTTCATTTTGAATTAACGTATATGCACCAATATACCACTCTGGAAACAGTTTAATTTTGTTATGGATTTTTCCGATCCGAATACGGTTTTCTATATACCTTTCATCAATTTTCCCTGATACCATTTCTAATAAATAGTGAGTAAGTGTTTTTTTTAAGCGGTCAATGGTGGAATGTTCATTAATGATATTTATTAAGTGAGGAATTTGCTGTAAATTTCTATAAAATGCCGTAACGATTCTATCAGCATTTTTTTCCATAATTGGTCTAAGCTCAATCAAAAACTCCATATCCTGCTCTGTTAAACCTACAAACTTTGTTTGAACAGATAAATCTTGGTTATTAATAGTTAACTTTAAGTTTCCTTTATTGTTCGAGTTAACATTGGATGAATGGATCGATTCCTTGTCTCCTTTGTTACGATGCAAAAAGCCAAATGGACAACCAGCCATTACTAGCCTCCTATTCCAAATTAATTTCTACCTATAATCCTAGTATAAAGTATTTTCTTTCGACAGAGTTCGATAATATCTGAAAAAATTGTGAATTTTCTAAAAAAAATAATTAAGACTTCCACCAAGGCGAAAGTCCTAATATGTTTCTTTTTATCGAATTGTTTATTGAAGTGCCTTTACTACTTCTTCTAGCTTCATTCCTCTTGAGGCTTTTACTAAAACGACCGTCTCCTCGTCCACTACTTCTTTTAATGCGTGAATGAGCTCTTTTTTTTGTAAAAACGCCATAACCTGCTTTTCAGGGAGAAGTGTTTTTGCTCCTTTGGCAATAAATTGTCCAAGCTGTCCATAAGTAAAGACATAATCAATAGCATCCCCACAAATACTTTTTCCAACTTGTTCATGATAAATTTCTTCATCCGTACCCAGTTCTAACATATCACCAAGAACCATCACTTTTTTCTTAAAACCAGGAAGATTCTTTACTACATCAATAGCTGCCAACATAGAAGTAGGACTGGCATTATAAGCATCATTTATTATGTGGACACCTTTTTTTCCTGTTAACAATTCCATTCTCATATTGGTTAATTTTAACGTTTTGAATCCTTCATCCATTTCTTCATAAGAAATAGCAAAATAATCTGCGACAAGCATCGCTGCTAGCGCATTCAATATATTATGCTTACCAAGAATAGGAAGATCAAAGACTCTATCTGATTCATTTATTTGAAAACAGCTTCCATTTTCCCTTGTCTGAATAGTGGTTGGATATAAATCATTATTCGTTTTTATTCCGAATGTTTTTCTTTCCAGACATGTTAGCTTTGTTATTTCGTTTGAAAGCAATGGCTCATCTCCAAAATAAACAACTCTGCCCGTTGGTTTTAGTCCATTAATAATTTCTAATTTGGCTGCAGCAATTCCTTCTCGTGAGCCTAAATCAAGTAGATGTGATTCTCCGATATTTGTAATGACTACTACATCCGGCTCCGCTAGTTTTGTTAGAAAATCAATTTCTCCTCTACTGCTCATTCCCATTTCAAGAACCGCAATATCAGTGTCTTCTTGTAAATTTAGGACCGTCAGTGGCAGCCCAAGATGATTATTATAGTTTCCTTCTGTTTTTTGCACCTTATATTTTAATGACAACAAATTTGTCGTGATATCTTTAGTAGATGTTTTCCCATTACTTCCGGTAACCCCTACAACTTTTACTCCTAGTTCATGACGATAACTTTTTGCTAACTGCTGAATGCTTTTCAATGGATCTTCTACATAAAGAAGTGGTAAACCTTTGGGTGGATTCGGAACATCCTTTTGCCAAAGGGATGCAGCAGCCCCACTGTTAATGGCAGCTTCTACAAATCGATGTCCATCCACTTTTTCTCCTTTAAAGGGAATAAATAAATTGCCCTTTTCAATTTTTCTGGAATCAATTGTAATACCATGAATCTCAATATTCTCTGCCCCTTCTATTCCTTCTTCCACACCCATCATTTGAGCAACTTCTTGTAATGTACGTTTAATCATCTTAATCCCTCCAATCTCCATATGTTCCATTATGTAATAGTTGATAAGGTAGCTTTCAAAAAACTACAGATTGAAGCTTGCGTAATAATTACGCAAGCCTTTTTAGCATTAACTTTATTAAATCGTGTATTTTATCATTTGTTTCTCTTCATGTCTCTCAAGTGCAAGTTCTACTAGCTTTTCAATTAAAGCGGAATATTCTAATCCGCTATGCTTCCAAAGAAGAGGAAACATGCTAAACGGCGTAAATCCAGGCATTGTATTCACTTCATTAATATAAACATTTCCTTCTTTTGTTAAGAAAAAGTCTGCACGAACCAACCCAGAACAATCCAATGCTTTAAATGCTTTTATAGCATCCTCTTCAATAGAGCTATATTCTTTTTCTGTAATAGCTGCAGGAATAATTAAGGCTGTATCTCCATCTTCATATTTTGCTTTATAATCATAAAAGTCTTTTTTAGGCATTATTTCACCTGCAACTGAAACTTGTGGCGTATTGTTGCCAAGCACTCCTACTTCTATTTCTCTTGCGGTTACACCTTCTTCGATAATAATCTTTCTGTCAAATTGAAACGCCTCTAGAAATGCAGCATCCAGCTCTTCACGATTTGTACACTTGCTAATTCCAACACTTGATCCGAGATTAGCCGGTTTCACAAAACAAGGATAACCTAACTTCTCTTCCACTTTTTTATATGCAGACTCTTTATCATTGTTCCAATCATTTCTAATAAAGGATGTATATTTCACTTGGGGAAGACCAGCAACCTCAAAGATATTCTTCATAATTACTTTGTCCATCCCTGCTGACGATGCTAACACACCGTTTCCAACATAGGGAAGATTTAATAATTCTAATAATCCTTGTACTGTCCCATCTTCTCCATTTGTACCATGCAATAATGGAAATATTACATCAAAAGAGCGATCTTCTGTTGATTGAAATAACTGGGATGAAAGGGTTGTTGTCTGCAATTCATTTTTGGATTGAAACGCCAGCTGCTGAACATTCTCAACAGGTCCTGCTAATTGTTCTCCCTTAATCCATTCCCCATTTTCCGATATGTAAATAGGATGAATTTCAAATTTATCTGTATCTAATGCTTTTATAACGGCCATGGCCGTTTGCATACTAACTTTATGTTCAGCTGATTTTCCACCATATAATAAACCAAGTTTTGTCTTCATTATAAGTACCTCCAATTTATCAATCACACTTGTTTATTTTACCACTAGAACGGCTTCTTTAAAAAGAAGAATCCTCATTTGGTTTTTTCTTTTCATCTAATTGCAATAGTTTGAAATGTTTGTTATTAATCTATGTGTGAAAAGGTAATCTGGTAGCTTATTCGCTTTGTAGCATATAAGAAAAGTTCCAGTAACATTGGCTAGCCTGAAAAGTGGTGTTCAAAATTGTTCCGCTTGAGTCTATTTCTATAAGGTGGGTGTTTTTACCCGTTCAGCAACAGCAACTAATGGATCAAAACAGCTTGACTGAAGTGGAAGGTGCGATTGTCCTGTTGAATTAGCGGATTAGGTGAGACCCCTCAGGCGCAGGCTCATCGCAAGCCCCCAGAAAAACAATTCCCTATTTATAAGGAATAATATTAGCAAAAAAACTCCCTAAAAGATTAATCAATCACTCTTTTCTAATTGTCTACACCAAGTTATAGCATTACATGAAGAGGAATTTATAACGGCGAATTTTGAGATACTAAACACTAGACCAATAACTCCCTAAAACAAATTTTTAAAATTCAGGAGTCTGCCCCCACTATGGTAATGCTTTTCGTGCACTAGGGAACGGCTTTCGAATTTTGGTTTTTGGTCCTGATTCACTCTTTATCGGACAAACTCCCCTCTTTTCTCTGCTGTTTTTGTCCTGATTCATCCTTTTTGAATCTAAACAGGTAAAATAAACCAATTAAAAAGCTACTTAATGTTTCACAGGATGCTTCTGGATAATTTTAGATAATCAACACTCTTGATATATTCTAATAAAAATAATAAGAACAACAAAGGAGTAAAGGATAACGATATTTAATACATATATTAGAGTGGAAATGAAAAAGGAAGGACGTTTTATAAGAAAATACTTTCATTTTGGCAGTATTCATATTATCTTCATTTACGATAATTAGTCTTGCAAATGCATAAGACAACGAAACGAAGATTACTTGCAAAAACCTCCACTCTGAGACGTCTAGCCCCTTTAAAGAAGTATGAGGGAAAATAAACCAATTAGTGAGGTTGTCGATATGGAAATCAAATGGAAGAACGAAGATATTATTTTTGATACACTGTGGGAATCGGAAGTATGGGCAGACTCGATAGCAAACGAAATATATGGAAGAACTATTGATGGGTACATAACTCCTGACTATAAAATAGCTTTCGCCCTGTCATTTTTTTTAGGTTCAGTTCCTAATTTCATAGTTCATACAGAAGAAAAGATAATAAAAGACTCCTTTCTTTATAAGGTTTGGATAACCACTGCCCTTGATTAAGCAAAAACCTTCTAAGTTCGTCAAACTTCAAGGTTTTTTTATTAATGTTCCTCTTTCCATTGGCTCTCAAGCTGCTCCTTACTTTAAACATAGAAACGGTCTTCACCAAGGGAGAAGGCCGTTTCTATGTTAATTAATATGTAAGTCGTGAAAAAAAGTAGTGGTTAATCTTCTAATTTCTTCTTCCTCTGTTTGTTCATACTCTATGAGAAAACAAGTCGATGGGCCGGCGGATTTTTCTATATCAAGTGTACAGGAAATTCTTCCGTTTATAGGATCTCTTAATAACACGGACAGCTCATACAAAATCCCCTTTGATCCAACAGGCTGAAGATTGTACTTGTTTAATCTTGCCAGTTTGTAAAATAAGGATAACGGAGCAATCTTATCCGGATTTTCTACTACCTCACTTCCAACAAGCGGCGAACCAATCACTGCTATTTTGCTTGTTGAAAAGGGCATTTTTCCAACAGATTCACTTTTTCCAAGAACTGTAATTCCAATAGCGGACTGTTTTAAAGAAAAATTACTTTCTGTACTTCCTGTAATTGTCAACTTCTTTGTTAATTCTAATTCTGCTATCCCTTTTTCTATTCCATACAAAAGCTGCTGCCACGCTTTCTCTCCACAGAAATTTTGCAGAATAACCGAAAATGGAATTCCGCCTGCTGCAAGGCATTCCATCACTGCAACACGAAAAGAGAAATAAGCTACTGTTTCATAGGAAGCCTCTACTATATCCTCCTCTTTCATGCCGATAGCACCACTATTATCCGCCGCAATAATAATCTTTTCCTGTGCATTAAAAGGAATTATTTGAACATCTCTCATTGACTGATTTTCCTCCACAGTGAAGTAGTCTCAAGTCTTGCTAACAACAAATAAGCAACAGCAGCATTGATCATTGCACTTAGAAATAAAGAAGGAGTAATCATGAAATAAAATGCTTTGCTCATAAGAAAAAGAAAAGGAAGAGGCAATATAATACTATTTGCAACAATAAAAAAGCAATAAGCCATATATTTTTTGCCAATTCGGTACAATAAAGAAAAAAACAGTACTAATAAGAACATTTCCACACAAATTATAAAATGAAAGGATCCAAGGGGAAAACCAGCTAGGAAAGCAGATAAGAGATGGCCGATTCCAGCAACAACACCTCCGCTAACTCCTCCTAACATAACACCTGCTAATAAACTTGGAAAACTATCTAATGCCACACTGCCAACCATTCCAGGTATTTTTATAAATGCCCCGACAGTTGATAGTGCAATAAATAACGCAAGGATACTAATTTTCTTGCCCTTCATCCTGTTTTTTTCTCCCTCCTCGAAATACTTTGGCACTTCGTTCATATTCTACATCTGCTACATGGCTCCGATAATTAATCACTCTCGCCAACGCAAAAAAATAATCAGATAAACGATTTAAATACTGCAAAGGAAGATCAGAAACAGTGGGATCCACCTTTTTCAAAGAGACAACTAACCGTTCTGCTCTTCTTGTCACTGTTCTTGCAATATGGATGCTGCTTGCAGCTGGAGTTCCTCCTGGAAGAATAAACCTTTCTAATTTTGGCGCCTCTTCGATAAATTGATCAATTCTTTTTTCTAAATACTCAATCGCTTGAGCCGTCAGCTTTAATGGTCGATCCTTTAAAACACTGGCCAAGTCACCTCCGCAATCAAAAAGCTCATGCTGAATCTTTTCTAAATCACGAATAATATCTTTAAACGCATCTCCTTCTAATTGAGTGACAGCTTGGCCAACAAAAGAGTTCACTTCATCTACTGTGCCATAACTTTCGATACGAATATCATCTTTATCTACTCTTCCTCCAATAATACTCGTTTGCCCTTTATCTCCTGTTTTCGTATAAATCCGCATTCAAACTCCTGCCTTCCTCATTTTAATTGATCATGTAATCCGTACCAAACAACATCAACCCGATCAGCCATTCTCACAGCTTCCTGAAAGATTCTGCCTGTAACATCACGCCACAATCTATCTTCTTTTTTGATTGGTACAATCCCTTTGGTGATATCACTGCCAATCAAGATGACTTGATGGTTGTCTCCACTATTCTCCCAGTCCTTCAGCCTTTTAAAGAATGTATAAAAATAATCGTATATTTTGTCCTCTTCCAAGGTCATTATCTTATGTCGTATCCAATATTCGATACCCTCCAACAAGAGAAAAGGCTTTGTCACTTCCAGTAAATCCTCTATATCTTCCTTGTCATAAAAACGAACAACTTTCATCTCTTCCTTATCAAACGTTAATTGATAAAAGTTTAATGCCCATCTTTTCTTTCCATTAAAGCTGCCTCCTGTAATAAAGTGCATCTCTCTCTCCTCCTAAAGCAATCGCTGTCCTCCCATATCAATTCATAACCACTATCTATTGCTACTGGATAATCAAAAAAATCTCTTTTATCCTTTCCGTAGCGATGCAGCAAATAACGAATAACTCCACCATGTGTCATAATTGCTATATGTTGTGCAGCAGCACTAGCTTCCATTATCATCTGCCAGCCTTGTTCTATTCGTTCTGTAAATGAAGCAAATGATTCTCCACCAGGAGGAGTTGTGGTAAATGGATTACTGATCCAATTTCGGTAGATAGAGTCGTTTGCTAACTGCTCATATGTTTTCCCTTCCCATTCTCCAAAATTCAGTTCGCGAAAGCAGGATGATTCTGTTATGTCTTTATCAGGAAAAAGGGAAGCAGCACTTTGTTTTGCCCGTAGCAAATCACTAGAAAAAAGTCGTTTGTAATAATGAAAGTTGAGTGACTTTGCTTTTAATTGATTAATCCCTTTTTGGCTTAACGGGCTATCCAGCCAGCCAATATAGGCTTTCTGTTCATTCTCTTTTGTTAACCCATGACGAAATAATGCAATAACCACACGACTGCCCATAATATAATCTCCGTCCCTTCCACTGCTGCTCCCAGCAAATCTCCCGTTAATCCACCGAACCATTTTACGATTTTTTTTGCCAAAACGAAAAAGCTTACTCCACTGCTTATCAATAAAAACAAAACATCTACAAATGCTGCTTCATAAAAAAAATACACCAGCACTAAGCTTATAGCTGCATACCCTGAATAAACCGCAGTAATGTTCCCGCTGACGGCTTTTTTAAAAAAAGAACCAAGACCATCTTTTTTCGCTTCTGGAACATGGATTAAAAGAAGCCCCATCACCATTTTGGAATAAAAAGGAATGAAAACAAGCAGAAAGTACGTTTCAGGCTGTATATTGTTCATCGTTTCATACACAAAGAAAAACTTTGCACTTAATAGCACGATAACAGATAAAACACCAAAGGCACCAATACGCGGGTCTTTCATAATCTCTAAACGTTTCCCATGATCTTGATAAGAGAAAAAAGCATCACTTGCATCCATCCAGCCATCAAGATGAAGACCACCTGTAAATACAATCATAAACAGCCATAGAAAAAAGGAAACAGCCAGAATGGAAAATGGTGTAAGATGAAGCAAACCATATACTATACTACTGTAGAACACCCCTTGCAGCAGTCCTAATACTGGAAAAGTACGGACACTGCTGTTTACATATTCCTTTTCCATTGGCAGCGTCTTATGAATCGGTACTGCAGTGAAAAATTGCATATTTAAGAGAAACCCTATCCATACTTTTTTCATCGGTTTATTCCTTCAAACATAATTGTCCACAGCTTTTCCCAATTTAACTGACGCTTCATTTTATCTGCCAATAAATCGAAGCGTTTATCCTTCATTTCTTGAATAAATACCGTTTCTTTTAATGCGTATCCCTTTTCTTTACGAAGACCGTTCAGCCAAATGCTTCTCCATTCATCGTTATGAAAAAGGTGGTGCAAATACGTTCCAATTACCTTTCCATTATCCATAAAGCAGCCATCTGCTTTTCCATTGGATAAACGTAAAAATGGAACCACCTGATCATCTGCTTGCACTGTTGTATCACCTAAATGAATTTCATATCCATTTATTAGCTCTCCAGCTATGCCAGTTCCGGAAAAATAATTTCCTTCTACTCTTGTCGTTATCTTCTTTTTATTAAAAAAAGTAGACGCAGGAATAATATTTAAACCTTCTGCTTCATTGCCTGAGATGCCACTATCTGTTCCAAACGGGTCATGGAGTTCCTTGCAAAGCATTTGAAATCCTCCACAAAGCCCCATGATTGTTCCGCCTTCTTGATAAAAGACCTGAATTTTTTCTGCTAATCCTGTTTCTTTTATTTTTGCTAAATCATGAATGGTGCTTTTTGTGCCAGGAATAATTACGGCATCCGGATAACCAAATTCTTCACCTGTTGCTACAAGTCGTATCGTCACATCCTCTTCAAAATAAAATGGTTCTATATCACTATAGTTTGAAATAAAAGGAAGCTTTACAACAGCAATATCCAAGCTGACTCGCACACCGGATGGTCTTTTTTCTTGAAAGGACAGAGAGTCTTCACCATCAATCATATGGTTTTCTATAAAGGGAAGCACACCCAATACAGGTATCTTTGTATTCTCTTCTATCCAAGTAATTCCGTCTGCAAATAAATCAGGGTCTCCCCGGAATTTATTAATAATGATTCCTTTTACACGATTCCGTTCCGTTGGAGACAATAAAGCGAGTGTGCCAACAATGCTGGCGAATACGCCGCCGCGATCGATATCTGCCACCAGCACAACTGGAACATCCGCCATTTCCGCAACCTTCATATTAACTAACTCACGTGATTTCAAATTAACTTCAACAGGACTTCCAGCACCCTCCATCACAATCGCGTCGAATCTTTCTGCCAAATAATCCAATGATCTTTGAATAACTGCTAACCCTTTTTCATAAAATTGATCCCGATATTGCTTCCCTGATACTACTTGCTCCACCTTGCCAAGCAAAACAATTTCTGCATGCATATCAGAACGGGGTTTTAATAGAATAGGGTTCATCCAAACGTTTGCATCCACTTTTGCAGCTTCTGCTTGAATTCCTTGTGCTCTGCCAATCTCTTTTCCATCCTTTGTTACATAGGAGTTATTTGACATATTCTGTGATTTAAATGGAGCCGTCTTCACCCCTTCATTAACTAATATTCTGCACAATCCTGTTGCTATTAAGCTTTTTCCTACATCAGAAGAGGTGCCTAACACCATAATTCCGTTCATACTTGTCTCCCCTCTTTCTTTCTTATCGGAATTCCGCTATCCACTAGATATGCTTCGTCTGCTATGTGTACAAAGGTTTGATGCAATCTGCCTAGCAGTCTGCTATACGTTATCAGCAGGGGAGTTTGAAGTGCTTCATATGTCACTTCATTACTAACGATAAGGAAGATAGAACAGCTTTTGCTTAATGATAAAACCGCGGCTTCTATTTTACCCTGCAATTCTTTCAGCATTTGTTCATTCCATTCCTGTTGTTCACCTTGAAAAAGTTCATTGCTGACCAATGTTGTTAAACAATCAACTAATAGAACATCCTGTTTATGAAAGCTGGACAGCAATTCTTGCAAATCTGACGGCTGTTCCCATGTCTTCCATTGCCTTTTCTGCACAGCACGGATTTTCTGATGACGCTCGACTCGTTCTTTCATTTCATCATCCGTTACTACACCTGTTGCTAAATAATGAAGCTGCAAATTGTCTTTTTCAGCATATTCCATCGCCAGCCTTTCAGCAAAGGAGGTTTTCCCGCTTCTTACTCCGCCTGTAATAAAAATGAATGTCGATTGTTGACCCATTTTTTGATAACTCCTTGCAAATGCTCATTTTCTTGTTCATTTTTAATAGCAAACCGCAGCCATTTACCGTTTAAGCCAGGATAATTATAAGTGTGCCTTGCAACAATTCCCTCTTCTAATAAGAACTGAAAAAACGCTTTTTGATCATCTAAAGTTGGATCCTTTAGCAAGTAAAAATTAGCATGTGAATCAGTCATCTTAAATGCCAGCTTTTCATAAAAGATACGAAGTTTGTTTTTTTCTGTTTCTATGTAGTGAAGCGTATCCGTAATAAAATTCTCTTCCTCTAGTAAAAACAAGCCTGCATGCAAAGCAATATTATTTACACTCCAATGTGTCTGCTGAGAAGCTAATTTTATAATTATCTCTTTAGCCGCAATGGTATAGCCCAATCGAATGCCAGGAATGCTGAACATCTTCGTCATGGATCGTAAAATAAGCAAATGGGGTGAATGCTTTAATTCAGGTACCATATCCTCATAGCCTTTTACAAAATCATAAAATGCTTCGTCTAAAATCAGTAAGCTATTGTTTCGTTTACATGCCTGCAATAAGGAGAGTAGCTCTTTTTTCTTGTAATAAATGCCTGTTGGATTATTGGGATTGCATAAAAAAACGGCATGAACACCTTTTAACGAAGCTTCCAAATCTTCCATATTCAGCATCCAATCTGTGTCGTTCACTATGTAATAAGACACTTCGCAGTTATTCACTTTACAGACTTGTTCATATTCAGAAAAAGTCGGCTGAATAAGCAGCACTTTTTTGCCAAACAGCATTCTGCCAATTAAGGAAATTAATTCTGCTGCACCATTTCCAAGCAGAATTTGCCCTTCTTTTATGTTTTCTTTTTCTGCTATTTTTTTAACTAGCTGCCTTCCTTTTGGATCAGGATAATACTGGATCGTATTATATAAACTGGTCCATTGATTTTTTAACGTTTTAGGAGGACCCAACGGATTAATATTCGCACTAAAATCGATAAGCGCATGCGGAGGTTCTATATCCATTTGTTCATATAAATAGTAGGGATTAGCTCCGTGTGATGGCAAATTCAATCAACAAACCTCCAATCCATAAAAAAGATAAAAAGAATAATGTCGCTTTGGTTAACAGCTTATTGCTCTTTATGATATGTGCTTTCTCAAGCTTTACTTTACATTTGCCCATTTTGGCACGATTAGAAATTTCGCCTTTATAATAATTAATTCCCCCTAATTGTACACCTAATAAGATGGCAGCTGCTGCTTCTCCCCAGCCGCTGTTTGGAGAAGGATGTTTTTTGGCATCCTGAAGCAATGTGCACCACCCTTCCTTGAATGAATAGAATGGAGAACGAATACATAAAAGCAGCAGCCATGCCGTGATCCTGCTTGGCAGTAGATTCACTACATCGTCTAGTTTTGCTGAGAAATAGCCAAATTGCCCATATCTTTTATTTTTATATCCAACCATTGAGTCACAAGTATTAACAGCACGATAAAGGAGACTAAGAGGAGCTCCTCCAATAAATGCCCAAAATAATGGCGCCGTTACTCCATCACTTGTATTCTCTGCCACTGTTTCTACAGCACCACGTACAATTTCCTGTTCAGATAAAGTTTCCGTATCTCTTCCAACAATATAAGAAAGCTTTAAACGCGCTTCTGGAAGGTTCTTTTTTAATAAAGGTTCATATACTTCAAGCGCCGCATCTTTTAGACTTTTCTGAGCAATAGTAGTCGCAATAAGGCAGCTTTCCACCAAAATCCCGATGCTAAAATGAATTTCATAGCTTGCAAATACAATCAAAAATGCTGTGGTATACGTAATCCCCAATACGAGAAATAGCATACATAACCCTTTTGATTTCCGATTATTGCCCTTGTTCCATTTCTTTTCTAATTTGGCTATCAGATTGCCCATCCATTTCACAGGATGGGGCCAGCTTGGCGGATCACCAATGATTTTATCGATTATAACAGCAATGGTTATGCTGATAAGGTGGGAAATGATCATAATCTAAAACCTCTTGCTTCTTTTTTCTAATGCTTTCATTAAGCATTCTGCTACACCTGTTGCAATTAATTTTCCTAATCGTGTAATAGTCCCTGCAAACTCTAATTCCGCTCCTTCTTGAGTTGCAGCTATTAAAATGCTGTCTGTTGATGTGCCAGTTGCAATCGTACCCGTTACAGGATCAATCACTTGTTGATTGCGAAGCACACTTGCTTTTGCCTCTGTTGCTGTCATAATGCTTTGTACATATGCCTGTTCCGAAATCTCCCCATTAATAAAAATCCAAATATTAATGGTTCCAGGAAGAAGATGGGAAGGGTGCTCCTTGCTATTTGCGGCATCAACCGCATTTCCAACGCCTGCTGTAACAACGATAAAAACAGAAAAATCTTCTTCTTTATATGTATGATAAGCAGCATCTTCCACATAGACTGCCGTCATCATGCCAACTGTCTGTTCAGGAACGAAATGGTGTGCAAGCAAATAGTGCTTCATTTCTTGCTGATAATCATCACATTTATATCTTTTATCAACATGTCTATTAACAAAGCTTGTATACCAACCAATTCCAGCTCCTGTCACTCCTGATGATATTGTTTTTAATGGCTTAGGTGAGGACAGTGCAATATAGTTGGAAGAAACACGTAAATTTTTTTCATCAATTAATATCTGACTGCTTTTTGTTTTTTTTCGGGGCAATAAGACAAGCTGTGGTGCTGCGGTCTGCGGATGCATTGTTTGTTTCACCTTCGTTTTGTATACCTTCTCTATTTTCTCTTCTTGAAGAACCTCAGCTGGATTAGAATCCACCACGATTTCCCCTTCATTTAGCAGCAGAAGTCGATCACAATACAAACCAGCTAAATTCAAATCATGAAAGATGCTGATAATGGTCAAATTCTTTTCCTGACTCCATTGCTTCAAATTATCCAATAACTCTTTTTGATAAGATAAATCGAGATGATTTGTTGGTTCATCTAGTAGTAAAATTTCAGGTTCCTGTGCCAATGCTTGTGCCAAATAAACTCTTTGTCTTTCTCCTCCAGATAATTCTTGAATCGATGCATCCTGAAAATGTGCGATTCCTGTAATCTCCATTACTTCTTGCACTATTTTCTCATCTTCCATGCTCCACGACTGCAGAAATGTCTGTTGATAAGCATATCTCCCAAGTGCCACTACTTCTTTCACTTGATAGGAAAAAGACTCATGAGCATGTTGAGAAAGAACCGCCACAATTTTTGCTAAATCTTTTGCTGTATATTTCGTTATTTGCTTATCTTTTATGAAAATTCCGCCTTTTTCACTCTTAAGAATTCCGCTTATCAGCTTTAGAAGCGTCGTTTTTCCACTGCCATTTGGACCTAATATACCTAGAAGCTCTCCTTTTTTTACAGAAAAGGAAAGCTCAGAAAGAATGGTTCGGCCAGTATATTGAAAAGAAAGATTATTTACTTTAAGCATTCTTTTTATTCCTTCCATTTCTACGATTTAATAATATTAATGCAAAGATTGGTGCTCCAATTAACGCTGTGATCACACCAATTGGCAGCTCTGTTGGAGAAATAATTGTTCTCGCAACTAAATCCGCTAAAATAAGAAAACCACTTCCTATTATCATCGACAGCCCCAACAAATGCTTATGGTTTGGTCCTGCTAAAATTCTGACTAAATGCGGGATAACTAAACCGACAAAGCCTATCGTTCCTGAAACTGCCACAGCGGCACCTGTTAAGATCGATCCTGCCAGCAAAATGATCATTTTTCTTTTTTGGACATTTACACCAAGATGCTGTGCTCGTTCTTCACCAAACGCCAATGCATTTAATTCTTTCCCCTGCAGCAGCAGCAAACCAGATCCCATAATAAAAAAAGGAAGGATAATTTTTATATAAGCCCATCCTCTCATGGAAACACTGCCAAGCAGCCAACCAATAATCTGTCTTAATTCATCTCCTGTTAATGCAATCATTAACGAAATAAAAGCACTTAAAAAGGCACTGAAAATAATTCCAGTTAAAATAATTGTTTCGACACGCATCATTGGATCCATTTTTTTCGCAAAAAGCAACACAAAAAAAATCGTAATAAAGGAACCAAGAATACTTAGGAGTGGAAGTGTGAATCCCCCAACGAACGGTATGCTCACTTGAAAAAACAACGTCATCACAGCCCCCACAGATGCTCCAGATGAAACACCAAGTGTATAAGGATCTGCCAGCGGGTTTCTCAGCAGCCCTTGAAAAGCAGCACCTGCTATCGATAAACTTGCTCCAACCAATCCTGCCAAAATCACTCTCGGTAATCGAATATTTTGCACAATATTAACAAACATTGGATCAACATTTTTTAGTAGATCAAAAGGAACAATACTGCTGATAAGTATTTTTACTACATCCGTTACAGGTATAGAGACGGTACCAACTGAAATAGCTATTATGATCGAAAAAAGGAGAAAAAAAGCGGCATATAAATAAGCCGCTCTCTTTTTATTTAAATACGTCTGGATATACTGCTTTTGCAAATTCTTCTACCCCTTTTACTAAACGAGGGCCTGAACGACTAACTGTATCAGAGTCTACATCTACTACTGCTTTGTTTTTTACTGCAGTAATATCTTTCCAGCCTTTTCGTTTAGAAATTGTTTCAGCAGGATCTTCTGTTGCATAACTGCCGTAAGTAGTAATAATTACATCTGGGTTTGCTTTAATAATCGCTTCTTGATCTACTTGAATCCAACCTTCTTCTATTACAACATTCGTGGCATTAATTGTATCAAGCATCTCTTGCATAAATGTATTTTTTCCTGTTGAATAAATGCTTGGTTCTCCACTTATTTCAACATACACAGATTTTTTTTCATTATCAGCAATTTTAGCAGCTTTTTCTTTTATATCGGCTAGTTTATTTTTCATTTCTGTGATAAGTTGTCCTGCTTCTTTTGTTTCTCCTGTTGCTTTTCCAATCATTTCAATACTATCATAAACACCTTCAAAATTTGTTGCATCATTTACAACCAATACATCAATTCCAGCATCGCGCAGCTGTTGTAATCCTTCTTTTGAATTATGCGCACTAGATGCATGTGCTAGTACCACATCTGGTTTTAATGAAATAATTTTTTCGACATTAAACTCCATGCCGCCTACTTTTTCAATCTTTGCTGTTTCTGCCGGATAATTATCATAATCAGAGACTCCGACTAATTCTTTTCCTAATCCCAATTCAAAAGCAATTTCCGTATTGCTTGGAATTAAAGACACGATCTTTTCTGGATCTTTATCTATTACTACGTCCTCTCCAAGAGCATCTTTAATAGTTACCGGAAAAGATGCCTTTTCAGTGGAAGCATTATTGTCTGCTGTGTTGTCATTCTTTTGCGTTTCACCACAACCAGCAAGCACTCCAACTGCTAAAAGAAGTGCAAATAATAAAGTATAAATCTTTTTCATTCTCGTTCCGCCTTTTCAAAATTAATTGAAAAATAAAAAACACCTCTACAAACTAATAGAGATGTTGGGATGACTTTAAATATATTCAAAGCACGCTCCACACCGCCTATCCTCGTAGGTTTTTCGGGTGTATAGAAAACGGCAGGTCTCCTGACTTATGATTTTAGCTCCTTGAACCTTCCCATACGAAAAGTACAGTGGTTATCTCAAGTAACAATCATTTACAGTGGCGGGACCGTGTTGGAATTCCACCAACTTCCCTTTTAAGTCTTATGAAAGAAAAATGTCCCATCCAGTTTGCAGTAGTCTATTGTTTACACTTTGCTTCTGTGACATTCATCTAAAAGAGGTTGTTCAAAAAGTCCGGTAAAAATGACACATCGAATTTCTTCGTTGGT
>JBDNRM010000021.1:0-33658 GCA_047718615.1 Bacillus sp. (in: firmicutes)
TCTTTAATCTATGTTATGTCAAAAAGAAAAGGAATTGTAATATCTATAGGTATTATAATATGGTTATATAGTGTTGCATCATTTAGAGTGCTGCCCGAGAGCGCTTTTTTCTTTGATTTATCCAATTATTTAATATTACATTGGGGAGCAACAGGTTTTGGTAATATATGGATTCCTTTTGTTATTGTAGTGGGGATCTTACTTTTCCTTATTTGGATTTTAGGGAGAATTGATTTAAATCAATTTATTTTTAAAAGAATTTCTTTTAACTGGATGTATATTTTATTTGCAATACTTACTTTAATAGTTTTATGGTTAGGTTCTCAAGAGGGATCAGCCAAGACTATTTGGGATCAATTTATAATAAACTTTTTTGGTGGTTCACAAAACGTATTTAATCTAAAAGCTTTTTTATCCTATTTTATTATTTATGTGGGTTTCATATATTTAATTCAAATGTACTTACAAAGATCATTAAGAGAAATTGGATACTATAATCTTTTGCGTTATAACTCGGTAAATAAGTGGTTTTGGAGCTGGTTTAGAAAAATATTTATTTACATTGGTCTCTATTTATTATCACTTTCATTATTTTCTTTCTTAGCAGGTTCTTCTTTAAGTATTTATATAACTATAGATAACTCTAGTACGATATATGAAATGTTCTATCATTTCTTCGTTAACGGTTATTTACAACTACTATTCTACACATTATTCGTATTTATTATTGCTTGGTTGTGCAAAGAAACATTTTATAGTCTAGTCAGCATAAGTATACTTTCAATTTTTATGTTTCCAGGCCTAAATGCGAAACTAATTATGCCTTATGGATTGAACAGTATGGGGTATATGCTAAACGGCCACTCAACTTATTATATAAGTTTGGTTCTATCTATATGGATTATCATGGAAATTGTAGCTATTTTATATATCTTTAATAAAAAAGATATAGACTTTTAAAAAGGAAGTGGGAAATTTGTCATATATAGAGATTAATCAAGTTAGCAAGTCATTCAAAGAAGTAAAAATATTTGAAAATCTAAATTTTAGGGTAGAAAAAGGAAAAATTTATGGAATTATTGGTCATAACGGTTCTGGTAAGTCGGTATTATTCAAGCTAATATGTGGATTTATTTTTCCAAAATCCGGAAAAGTTATTGTAAATGGGGAAGAGTTAGGAACAAATAAACGATTTCCAAATAGTTTTGGAATTATAATTGATCGACCCGGATACATTGCCGGAAAAACAGGTTTTGAAAATTTAAAAGCACTTGCAATGATTGAAAACAAGATTAACGATGACAAAATAAAGCAGACAATGGAAATGGTAGGATTACAACCGGAAGCAAAACAAAAAGTGAAAAATTACTCTCTTGGTATGAAACAAAAGCTTGCAATTGCTCAAGCAATTATGGAAGATCAGCAAACTCTAATTTTAGATGAACCCTTTAATGCACTTGACATAGATAGTGTTGAAAATATTCGCAAGTTGCTTCAAAAATTTAGAGAAGAAGGTAGAACCATCATACTTACAAGTCACAATCAAGAGGACATCAAGCTTCTCTGCGATGAAGTTTATAGAATAAATAATTTAAAACTTGAGAAAGTAGAAAAGCTATAATTATTATAATTTCTCAAAAGCAATTAGAGATAAATATCAAAACAAATATTGAGCCAAACAAACTTGGGTTTATGTACTGTCCTCGAATAGAACAATAATAAAAGGATGGTTCTTTTCATGTTCTAAAATTTTGAAGCCTGATCACCGTTCCGTAATACTTTAAAGCACTGGGGACCAGGTGTTCAACTTATGATATGTTCACTGATTGCCGTAATGTGGGTTTCGGAAAAGCGTTATTTGATATACGGTGAAATTGGGTAGGTATTATGTAAGAATTAATTGGAACGATCCAGTAGGAGATAACGCTAGAACATATCCGGTAAGATGACATAATTTGGTGAACTTTAAAGAGATAATCTAACCGATTATCTCTTTTTACATAAAAGGGGAAAATGTGAAGAGATATAATCTGGTATTTAATCGTGTGAAATATTATATTCTTTTTTTTAGTATACATATGTTAGCCCTATGATAATGTTTTTTTTCGCTTTCTTTTTTGGATTTTACAAATATGATAAATAACGGCTATGTAAATAAAGAAGCTATATTCTTTGTAATGAAGGAAGAAAAAAATATCTCGTTAGGCAATACTGACTATCTCTTGTTGCAATATAATCCAGAAAATCCAAATATAAAATATGTAACGATAGGTGATAATATAAGGATTCCACCCATAAAGGGGAAATGGCAAGAAGGGCAAGAGAAAACGGCTATTATAGGAGTTAATGTTGACGAAAAAAAGGTACCTAATGAGTATACAAACATTCAATATTTTAATACACTGAAATCGTATATTTTAAACTCAGAGATTTGGCTTATATCAAATCAGCGACAAATCGAACCCCAACATGGGACACATTTTATATTGAACACACCAAAAAATAATGAACTTATTGTATTAAAGAAACGCTTAAATGAACATAAATTTACTATTCTTGATCAAGAAAATAATGGAACATATACATTAAAATCGAATATAACTGTGCCTAGAGGATATTTAGGACAAGAAATTTTTCCAATCCAAATGCTCTATTTCATGACGGCTTTTTGCTACATGAGTTAACCACTCCATATTCCCAGCAAATTGGGGGGAGCAAAGAAAGGGAATGTTTTTTCCACGATCAGGCAAGATACACCGTATGTAACCTTTATGAATCATTTCAGCTCCTAGATTTTCGAGATGACTACTATAATATGAAACAAGCTCATATCTGTATCCTTTTGCGAGAGAATCAAAATATTTAGTAGAGACTAATTGTTTTATTTGAAGATATGAAAAATCATCTAATGCCCAACGAATAATAAAATCACCTTCAATAAGAGGTAATGTAATTTTCATAAAACTCCCAAGAGCATCTCTGGAAACAGTTATGATTTTGAAATTAGTGGCTGGTTTTAGCATAGGAGAAACCTCCAATGAATAAAATCTAAATCACCTTAAGCAATCATAAAAAAACAGAATCGAAAAGCTATTTTATAACAAAACTTCCATAATCACATAGCAAACCCCATCTTTTTCAAACACTTGATTTGTTTCTGTTAAACCGAATTTGTGATAGAAGCCCATCTTGTTTTGACGTGCATTGCACCAAAGTTTTTTAATTCCCATTTGTGCTGCTTCTGTAATAACATATTCCAGCAATTTGCTGCCATTCCCTTTTCTTTGCTCTTCTTTTAGAGTGGCAAACTTTCTAAATTGAGCTTCGTCTTGCTCTATTTCGAGGGAAATAATTGATAGTAGTTTTTCTCCTTGAAACAAGCCATAATGAATACTTGTCTCGTCATTTGGCAATTTAATATAGTCAATGGGTTTATCTGGCCACATAACTTTATGTCGTATTTCCCATGTTTGTTCTTTGTAAATGCATTGAATATGCAAATTAACAACCTCCAACATGTAATGGTGAGCTGACCTTAGTATATATCTTTTTTCGTGGTTTCCTTAATAACAATCGACAATTGGTAATTAACATATTTATTTAATTTCATTAAAAATAAGTCGAGTTCATCTGTGGATGGAAATCTACATTCGAGAAGGTAACAGCTTTCTCCACTTATTTTATAATTATGTATTATATATTCTTTCTGCGCTTCTAAAAAGGATAAATAGGGATGATGGTCAATGCCTTTTATAAAAATATTAATGAAGGAATGGACAGGATAACCTAATTTTTGATGATTTAATTGAATCGTATAACCATTTATTACACCTGCTTCCTCTAATTTAACTACTCTGGACGCTGCAGCTTGGCCTGTTAAATGAACTTTCTCGCCTAGTTCTTTCATAGTGATGCGGCCATTCTTTTGTAATGCTTCAACGATTTTTTTGTCGGTATGATCAAGCATTCTAACAACCTCTTTCAGTAATCAAGTATTCTGCCATAAACACTTGATTTTCATTATGTACAGTGCGTTTGTTTCCATATTATCCTATATTAGAAGCAAACGAAAGGAGTAATGAGTGGTGAATATCCAGCAAATACGTCATGCAACCATTCTATTAAATTATGGAGGAAAGAGGTTTTTAATTGATCCCTTTCTAGCAAAAAAAGGGACATATCCACCTTTTCGAAATACTCAGAATCAAAATAAATTTAATCCAACAGTAGATTTGTCTATTTCAATAGAAGAACTAATAAATGTGGATGTCGTCCTTGTTACCCACTTGCATTTAGACCATTTCGATTCTGTTGCTATCGAGGCATTGCCTAAAGATATAAGTATCTTTGCACAGTCAGAAAAAAATGCACAAACAATAAAAAAAGAAGGTTTTCAAAATGTAGAATCTTTGACGGCTGTTTCGACAGTTGGAGATATTCGATTAATAAGAACTGGTGGTAAGCATGGGACGGGGATCATTAGAAAATTAATGGGCGATGTTTCAGGAGTTGTTTTTCAGCATCCAGATGAAAAAACGCTATATATCGCAGGAGATACGATATGGTGCAGTGATGTTCAACATACCATTTCCAATTATCATCCGGAGGTAATTATTGTAAATGGAGGAGCGGCACAATTTCTTCAAGGGGATCCTATTACCATGACAAAAGAGGATATATACGAAACATATAAAGAAGCACCAGAAGCAACAATACTTGTTTCCCATATGGAAGCAGTTAATCATTGCTTATTAACAAGAAAAGAATTGAAACAATATATAAATGAAAAAGATCTTTCCAAGACAATCTTAGTACCAGATGATGGGGAAGCAATTTCCTTTTAAATAGATGATTGGTAATTGAAGAAGAGAATCCACGAGACTTCACTTTTGTAAAATAGGCAGAAACAAACCTAGAAGGAGGCATGAGGGGATTTACGGAAAAATCGCACTCCATTCAATGTTTGACATATTTATGTTTTTTTAAATTAGCAATGTTTTATTACGTACTTTTAAGATAAAATAAGAACCTGAATAATTTATATATAAAAAAATAGTAGGTGGAGGAAAAAGAATGCTTGAAATGCCAAATTGTCCTAAATGTAATTCTGAATATACGTATGAAGATGGAAGTCTGTTTGTTTGTCCGGAGTGTGCTCATGAGTGGACACTTGAATCAGAAGCGAGCGAGGAAACAGCACAGATTAAAGACGCAAATGGAAATGTGTTAAATGATGGTGACTCTATTACCATTATTAAAGATTTAAAAGTTAAAGGAAGCTCCTCTGTATTAAAAATTGGAACAAAAGTAAAAAGTATCCGTTTGGTAGACGGAGATCATGATATCGAATGTAAAATCGATGGCTTTGGAGCAATGAAATTAAAGTCTGAATTTGTGAAGAAAATATAATCGAAAACTCTCTTTTTAGATGTGAGAATCTAGAAGAGAGTTTTTATCTTTTCATACTTGAAAGTTAAAAGAACCGTTACGAACTATAGGCAGGATATTTTTATCAGGAGGGACAGGATGAATGTCATTAACTTAAGATTCCGTCAATTATAATATATTGAAAAAATAACCCATACTTCCGCTTTTTGTTTATTTTTCATTATATTGAAGTTTGGTTAGGTGATATTGGGGGCAGAGTCAGTCTATGCATCATTTCTTAGTAGAGTTTAATTCCAACAATCTAACAAACAATCCCTCTTTCTTATACCCGATACATAAGGATTTCCTTTTACATAATAACGCAATGGTTCTAGTGTCCAATCTTCCTTGTTTGGTATGCCGATGCGGGGTGTTGTTATAATCTCTTTTGGCACTTTACTTTTGGCTTCATCAATAAATAAATCTCTCTCATTTAAGGTGATACCGTCTAAAGTTTTTGTTATTTCCATTGCCTTTGTTAATTTTCCTGGACCATTGCTTACCAAAACCCCATAGTTATTCCTGTTTACTTCCATCTGTGTTATGCCTGCGATTGGTTCTATTGCTCGAATAAGGACAGCTTGTGGATCACCGATTTCTTTGGTCACGATGTTTAGCATGTGGTGTGTATGCATTGTGTAAATATAAACAGTTCCTCCTTTTTTATACATAGATTCAAGTCTTGGTGTACGTTTCCCCGCAAAGCTATGACAAGCCATATCCATCTCTCCAATGTATGCTTCTGTTTCAACAATATAGCCGCTGTATAAACAAGAGTCTGTTTTATGAATTAGTAATTTGCCTAAAAGCCGCTTGGCAATTTCTTCTGTCGGAAGGTTTATGTAATCGATCATTTAAAGTTCTCTCCATTTCCTGTAAAATTAATTAATCCATTTGATTTAGAGAGAATTAGTTTTTCATTTAACTTGATTGTACTACTTTCTACATATGTATGAACAGTTTAATAGAAGCAAGAAGAATTTCCAAATGAAAAAGAAAGATTTAGGGACATATGTCCTTTCTAATTGAAAAGATTTATTATTTAATAATAGTATCGTAATTCAAAAACATGGTAATGTGGAAAATCTTCTTTCTTGCAAAAAGAAATTTATGTTGGAGTGTGCAAAAATGAAAGGTATTATATTTGCGTTTTTAGGTGGAGCTTTTATCACTATACAAGGTGTTGCTAATACAAGAATTAGCCAGAGTATTGGTACATGGCAGGCTGCAACGCTTACCCAGTTAACAGGATTTCTTGCTGCTTTGCTTATTCTTTTGTTTGTTCGGGATGGAAAATGGCAAGGATTTAAGCAGGTAAACCCACTTTATTTAACTAGCGGGGCTTTGGCAGCAATCATTATTTATAGTAATGTTCTGGCGATTCAACAGATAGGTGTTACCATTACGATAGCTGTTGTCTTAATCGCTCAGCTAAGTATTACATTTATTATTGATAGCTACGGATGGTTTGGTGTGCAAAAACGGAAGATGAGAGTACCACATTTTGTAGGAGTGGCCATGATGATTATTGGTATTGTCATTTTAAGTATTTAATAGTGCGTGTTCAAAAAGTGCCGAATTAGAAGCGAGAAGATCGAGACGGTGAAATTTTGAGTAGCACAACGTATGGTATGGATACGTGAGCAACGGAAAAATGAACCAACGAAGAGATTCGACGCGTATCATTTGGTGTCTTTTTGAACAACCTCTAATAGAAAAGGATTTTCAAGAAAGGAAAAGAATAGAGGTGGAAACAAAGTGGGAGAATTAAAAGATAGGGAGCAAATTCAATCTCATTTACGAAAACATCGAATAGATGCTATATTTAACGACGAATTAATGGCATTTGCAAATTTGTACCTCTTCAATGAAGGCGATTTCATTTGTTCGCAGGGGGATCCATCTGAATACTTGTATATCCTTGTTAAGGGGAAAATAAAAATTTATATGACCTCTGCAGAAGGAAAAACATTAATTCTATCTTTTAAAACACCTCTTGAAATAATTGGGGATATCGAATATATAAGGGATATAGATATTATCAATAATGTTCAGGCTGTATCTGCAGTGGAGATGATTGGCATTCCATACCGTATGTTGCAGCAATATGGAAGTAGTTATGCCCCTTTGCTAAATTTTATGCTGGATATTATTACACGAAAATTTCATGTGAAATCCAATTCTTTAAGCTTTAATTTGCTGTATCCAGTGGAAGTAAGATTGGCAAGCTACTTACTATCCGTCTCTTTTGATGAAACGGATTCATTATTTACTGATGAAGCAAGCGAAATCAATGTGAAGGACACAGCCAATTTTATTGGAACAAGCTATCGACACCTGAACAGGATTATTCAAAAGTTTGTTGCAGAAGACTTAATTGGACGCAGCAAAGGCACTATTTTTATTAAAAGTAGAGAAGGTTTAAGAAAAGTGGCTAGTAGAAGTATTTATGAATAAGAAGCAAATTTGAAAAAAGTAGGAGTGTAAAAGAATGCTAGTAGGAATAGTCATGTCTCTTCTTGCCGGGGTACTTGTAGGATTGCAGAATATTTTCAACAGCAAGGTGAATGAACGAGCTGGATCGTGGTCAACCACAACATTGGTTTTAGGTATGGGGTTTTTGGCTTCATTAACAATTGGAATCATAGTAGAAGGAAAAGGCTTATTTTCCTTGCAAAATATGCAGCCATGGTTTTGGTTCAGTGGTTTGATTGGTGTTGGAGTGGTGACTTGTATTGTTCAAGGAATGAAGCACTTAAGACCAACCTATGCTATCTCCATCATTTTAATTTCCCAGCTTGGTTTTGCGATGCTGCTTGACACACTAGGCTGGTTGGGATTAGCAAAAGTTCCTTTTACTTGGAAGCAGCTGGTTGGTGTGCTGGTCATTGCGGGAGGTATTTTTGTTTTTAAGCTTGGTGGGGAAAAGGAGAAGCAGGAATCTTAATACATAAAAAATAGGAAAACGGTAAGAATTATTTTGGTGAATTTCCTATTTTTAAGTTTTCTGTAAAAAACTCAAAAAGAATGTATTATCTAATAAATAAGTAGATACAGTGTCTTTAGACAAATTTATATGATGTATTCTTTACTTTTAATAAAAAAAATAAATCTTAGGAACTAGTTATTTATGAGTATAATATTATTTTGCATAGCGCAATCAATTGATTGCTCTATGCAAATGTATAAGTAATAGTAAGCTCATTCAAGTAAAAAAGTAGTATATTTCCAGTAAATTACTAACTATAGATTTAAACATATCATAGGAGTGCTAAAGACCCAATAATAATATTTACGAGATTAGATTCACAATGGTTTCACCAAAAGGGGGTAATTTAACAAAATATAAACCTAGTTTATTTTGTAAATTTAAGGTATAGTGGTCTGTGTATAAAAAATAAGGAGGAGAAAAATGAAAAATTGGTTTAAAATCGCTTGTGCGATAGTTTTAAGTTTCTTTATATTTGGAAATATGCATCAATATGCTCAAGCAAGTAACACAACAAAAAGCACAACATATTATGTCGCTAAAACGGCAAATTTTTATGATGGTACTTCAAGTAAAAAAAAGCAAATTAGCGTAATAGATATTAATACAAAATTGACGACAAAAACGTCTAAATATAACAAAATGTATGAAGTAACATACAAAGGAAAAAAAGGCTATGTATATGCAAGTCGCCTTTCTACAAAACAAACAAAAGTAACAAGATATATTAAAGAAAAATCAAATGTATATGATAGTAGCAAAAAGAAAAAACTGGTAAGTGTGGATATTAATACAAAATTAACTACAACAAGTCCACTATCAGATAAAATGGTAGAAGTAACATACAATGGGAAAAAGGGCTATGTGTATACAAGCCGTCTTTCTAGTAAACAAACAAAGATTACAAGATATATTAAGGAAAAATCAAATCTATACGATTTTACAAAAAAGAGAAAAATTGCAAGCGTTGATATCAATACAAAATTGACAACAACAAGTCCACTATCAGATAAAATGGTAGAAGTAACATACAATGGGAAAAAGGGCTATGTGTATACGAGCCGTCTTTCTAGCAATCCAACGGAAGTAACGCGATATATAACAACAAAATCCAATCTTTATGATTCTAGTAAAAAGAAAAAAATAGCAAGCTTAGATATCAATACGAAATTAACAACAACAAGTCCATTATCAGATAAAATGGTAGAAGTAACGTATAAGGGTAAAAAAGGGTTTGTGTATACAAGCCGTCTTGCAACAGAAGGTAAGGAATATACAATATATGCCGCAAAATTCAACTCATCGAAGGAACCGGTTTTTGTTCCTGTATATGATGAAGGAAATAATATTCTTACTGAAGTACCTACTAATACAAAATTTATAACTACAAGCGCAGTGTCAGAAACGATGTATGAGGTTCTTTATAATGATAAAAAAGGCTTTGTTCATGCAACAGATACAGTTACAAAACCATATTCTTTTACTGAGGATTATGGAATTTTCCATATTACACAAGCCCAAATGGAACAATTACCAAAACAGCAAAATAGCAGTCAATTTAAAGTGCCAGTATTTGATCAAAATGCAATAAGAAATATTTCTTCTGCAAAAGGCGAAGATAAGTTCAACAATTTGATTGATTTAGATGTTTGGGATACATGGCCATTACAAGATGCAAATGGGCAAGTAGCAACATATAAAGGCTATAATATTGTTTTCGGTTTAGCAGGGGATCCAAATGACGCAGATGATACGAAAGTCTATATGTTCTATCAAAAAGTTGGCGAAAAATCTATTGATAGTTGGAAGCTAGCTGGAAGAGTATTTAAAGATAGTGATAAGTTTACGGCAAATGATCCGATTTTAAAACAAGAAACACAAGAATGGTCAGGATCTGCTATGTTAATAGATGGTGAAATTCGTTTATTCTATACAAGCTTTTCTAATCATTACAGTAAACAAACGTTAGCTACGGCTCAAGTAAATGTGTCAGAAGCTGATGATGAAGCGATTAAGATTGAAGGTGTAGAGGATCATAAGTCCATTTTTGATGGAGATGGTAAAATCTATCAAAATGTGCAGCAGTTTATTGATGAAGGTGCTTATGGTACGGGCGATAATCATACATTAAGAGACCCTCATTATATCGAGGATAATGGTCATAAATATCTAGTATTTGAAGCAAATACAGGAACAGAGATTGGTTATCATGGAGATAAGTCCCTTTATAATAAGGCTTATTATGGTGGCGATGATAACTACTATTTAGAAACGCAAACAAAGCTATTTAACAATGGTAAAAAACAACTGGCTTCTTTAGCTAATGGTGTACTTGGTATTATCGAAATAAATGATGATTTCACACTGAAAAATGTATTGAATCCACTAATCACTTCTAATACAGTAACAGATGAAATCGAACGAGCAAACGTCTTTAAACTAGACGGAAAATGGTATTTATTCACAAGTTCTAGAGGGAATAAAATGGCTGTTGATGGAATTACTGGAGAGGATATCTATATGCTAGGATATGTTTCTGATTCATTAACAGGAGGATATAAACCATTAAATGACACTGGACTCGTACTTTATATGAATCTTCCGAAAAGTGATGTAACATTCACCTATGCACATTACGCTATCCCACAAAAACTGGGTAATGATGTCGTAGTAACAAGCTATATGACAAATCGAGGAGAACATTTAACAAGACGTACAACATTTGCTCCAAGCTTCTTAATCAATATTCAAGGATCAACGACTACAGTTAACCATGACAAGATACTTGAACAAGGGCAAATAACATATCCGTAATAATAAAGAAGTTACTAATGTTGCTGATGATGAAGGGTGTTAGTAGTAAAGGGCAATTTCACATATTAGTTACAGTGTATCTAATATGTGGAATGCTTTTTTGTTTTATCAAGGTAATAATAGTTTGTTTGGCAAATATACTCCTTTGAATAAAAGTGGTCTTGTAATTGGCAATCCACATGGATATGACCATCAAGCATATGCATGGCTAGTCCTGCCGAATTATAATGTTATTGGATTTGCCGGAGATGTTTTAAATGAAAATGGACAAGTTGTGTATGCTCCTGCACAATCGCCATCTATTAAAATTAGTATTAATGGTTTAACGACAAAAGTTGAAAAAGAGTTAGGGGTTGCTCAAATCGAGTAAGCTGGTAACTATTTTTGAATTTGTCTTATTAGGAGATTCAGAGGATTAAAAGGATAAAATTAGCTGATTAATTTATTGCGAGAAGAGATTTGATTAATTAATCAGATGCTAGTTTCTGAGTCAAACCATTGTTTGGTCAAAATTAGCAATCTTAGAGCTGAAAGTTGAACAGTACAATAAATAAGCAACAACTGTATAAAAAAGCGAAACCTGCAATTATGTCTAAACCATTGCGGGTTTCGCTTAATTTGTTATATGCGCTTTTTTATATCTAGTACTCTTTTATATTCATTTGTTCTTTTAGACTGTTCTTTTTCTTAATCCTCTCTTTTGTATAATAAAAAATATAACAAAAGGCAACAAAGGGAATAGTGTAAAATAGTGCTATTTTTTGAGATGGATCAAATACAATTAATATACAAGATAGGAAGCATAAGATAAATGCTGCAATTGGGACAACGGGATAAAAAGGTGTCCTGAATTTTAGATCCTCCAGTTTATTTCCTTCTTTTAAATAAACTCGCCGAAACATAAATTGAGAAGCTGCAATACCCATCCACACGATTACTACTGCCAGTCCAGAAATAGACACTAATACTATATAGACAGTTTGAGCAGGAATGATACTTGAAATAAGAGATAAAATCCCACCAAGTATAGTTAATAGTAGGGCATTCATTGGAACGCCATTTTTATTTACTTTACGAAAGTGTTTGGAAATCATTTTTTCGTTGGAAAGGGACCAAAGCATACGAGTTGCTGCGTATAAACCAGAATTTGCACAAGACAGAATAGCAGTTAATACGACAAAATTCATAATTGCTGCAGCATATGGAATTCCAATACTGTTGAAAACCAATACAAATGGACTTTGGTCAACCCCTGCTTCTTTCCAGGGAATTAAAGCAGAGATAACCGTAATGCTTCCAATAAAAAAGATAATAAGCCGTATAAGTGTAGTGTGAATCGTTTTAGGTATCACTTTTTCCGGTTCAGTGGTTTCTCCAGAAGCAACGCCGATTAATTCAGTACCTGAAAAGGCAAAGTTAACGGCAAGCATCGTTAAAAACACTGTACTAAATCCATTAGGAAAAAGCCCGTCCGCTATTAAGTTGGAAAACAGAGGAGCTTCCTTTGTTCCTGCCATCGGAATAACTCCAAATATAGCTAATCCTCCAATAAGGATAAATACTATTATTGCAATCACTTTTATGCTGGAGAGCCAAAATTCGGTTTCTGCAAAAAAACGAACTGAAAATGCATTAATCACAAAAAGCAAAACGATAAAGATGGCACTCCAAATTGGTACAGCAATGGATGGAAAGAAGCTTTTCATAATTAAACCAGCAGCAGTAAATTCAGACCCTAGAGCTACTGTCCATGTTAGCCAATAAAGCCATGCCATCGTAAATCCTGTACCAGGACCAATAAATTTTGTTGCATATGTATGGAAGGAGCCGGTTACGGGCATCTTTACAGTCAATTCCCCTAAACAAAGCATAACTAGATAGACAATCACCGCTCCTAGCAAGTAAGCGAGTATGGTTCCTATTGGACCTGCTTGATTTATCGTGTAGCCAGAACTTAGAAAAAGTCCTGTTCCTATTACACCACCAAGAGAAATCATAAATAAATGTCTGCTTTTCATCGAACGATGCAGACGATTTTCCTTTGTCTTGTTTGAATCTTCCATGTAATTATTCTCCTTTATGTGCAGTGACATGAGTTACCTTAGAGTTCTAAAAATAAAATATTTTCTGATAATAAATAATGTAATAAAAAATATATTGCATATTGTATATTTATATTTTTAGCATAAGTTTAATTGCTGTGCAATATTATTTGTGGATATTTGGTTGAGAATAGGAATAAATCAAGGTAAAATGAAAAACATTAGTAGAATGAGAGATAGTATTTTAATTATACAATATGCAATTTTAAGAGAAAGTGAAGTAAGAAGAAAATATCTTCTATGAATTAGAATTTAAATCCTTATTAACAAGATTAGGAAGCTGGAATCGAAAGTCTGCATCTCCTCCAGAAAATATCCCGCTTACGATGAGTTCCGTATTTGCATTTGATAATATAGATACTTTAAACAAATTATATAGCGGTGAAGCGGAGGCTAGACTAATTCTGTTCTTTATATAAAACGATAATACCGCCTGTAACATCCCAATGTCTCAACAAAGTTGGCGACTTTATGGAGGATATTGTAATGGTCTTCGTTTCCTAATGTATAATGAAAATATAATTTAGCCGTTTTTTTGTCGAATCAACGTTTTTTATTTTTTGTCAATCTGGTAAAATTTCATGTCATTATGTTCTAGAGCAAGGAGGAACTATTATCAAAAAATATCAGTCATTAAAAGATCATGTGTATCATTATTTAGCCAATGAAATTCAAAAGGGTACACTGCTTCCTAATCATAAAATTAATGAAGTGGCACTAAGTAAAAAGTTAGAAGTAAGCAGAACTCCAGTTAGAGAAGCACTAATACAGCTTGCTTCAGAAAATTTATTAGAGTATTTGCCAAGACGTGGTTTTATTGTCAAAGAACTTGATATTAAAAAAAAGCTGGATGTTTTTAAAGTAGTTGGTGTATTGGATGCGCTGGCAGCAGTTACAGCGATGGCAAATATAACAGAAGAAGATATAGAAAAAATGGAAGATTATACAAAAATAATCGATCTTTCTATTCTGGAAAAAAATTATGAAGACTATCAAAAATATCAGAAGAAATTCCATCATGTTTATATGAATAAATGCAATAATATGGCTCTCACAGGCATGTTAGAGACATTAGAAAACAGTTTTGTGAGACAAGTTTATTTAAGTGATGATACAGAGAAGCTTTTTGCAGCATCTGTGCAAATGAATAAGGATCATAAAGAGATAATTCAATGCTTCAAAAGCAAAGAAACAGATAAGTTGGAGCAATTGATAAAAAAACATTGGGAAATTGAACATACAGATATGATTTGATAGATGCGGTTCATTTTAAGGCTAGAGGAGGGGGATTATGTCTAATCCTATTGAAAAAATTATAGAGCAATTTAACCTAGTTATTTTAGATGGTGCAATGGCGACAGAAATAGAAAAAAAAGGCGTAAATATAAAAAATTCATTATGGTCTGCTAAAGCTGTTATTGATAATCCGAATAGCATTAAACAAGTTCATGCTGACTATTTTGAAGCGGGAGCAGATATTGCTACAACCAATACATATCAGGCTAGTATTAAAGGATTTGTCCAAGAGGGATGGGCAAAAGAAGAAGCAGAAAATTTAATCAGAGCTACCGTTGCGTTAGCAAAAGAAGCTCGTGACGAGTTTTTGGAGAATAGAGTAGAGTTAGACAACTTAAATAACAAGGAAAGACCGTTTCCGCTTGTAGCTGGAAGCGTCGGACCATACGGAGCATATTTGGCAAATGGAGCAGAATACACAGGGAATTATCATTTAACAGAGGAAGAATGGAAGGAGTTTCATTTACCGCGCATGCAGCTGATGAAAGAGGCTGGAGTAGACTTATTTGCATTTGAGACGATTCCAAACTTTGAAGAAGGAAAAGTGCTGGCGGATTTGTTAGCAGCTCATTTTCCAAATGATTATGCCTGGCTGTCGTTCAGCGTTGCAGATCAAGGGCATATAAGCGATGGAACACCGCTAAAGGAAGCGGTAGCTTATTTTAATGCATACGCCAATATTTGCGGAATCGGGGTTAACTGTACAGCCGCTTCCCATATTTCGGCTATTATTCCTATTTTGAGAGAGGCAACTTCTAAACCAATTGTTATTTATCCAAATGCAGGTGGAACATATGATGCAGAAACGAAATCTTGGACTTCAGAACAAGAGGAAAATCATTATGGACAACAAGCAAAAAAATGGCATAATGATGGAGCAAAGTTAATTGGAGGGTGCTGCCAGACAAATCCGGGGCATATCAATCAGATTTTTAAATGGGCAAGAGGATTTGATACGAGGTGCAAAAGCTAGACATCATTTCAAAAAACGTATACTTTTTATCTTGTAAGAAGGAGCAGAGTTATTCATTCTGCTCTTTTTTTCATGAGGTAAGAAAGTATAAATTTTTTGAAATATGAAGTCTGTCTAGCTCCAGCGCCTAGCCCCTGTGAAAGATAACCTCCTGCCTCTAAAAGTAAAAAAAACACTTTTTGAGTCAGGAGAACATTTTTCTTCGGGGCTAAACAAGGCGCTTGCGCTTTTCTTATGAGAATGAAACACATCTAATTATGGTTTTCTGAAAAATAGGAACATCAGCTTTTTATCAAGATTGTGGCCAGTAAGGATAAGTAGCTATATTGACCGGGTTAATAGGTGGCGGCTGGTAGGTTTGCGTTTCTCTGTAAGGTGGCGAGGCCGCATGTTTATTTGTTTGCTCGCATCCAATTGGTGGACCTAGAATAACCGATTCGTTAAGAGGTGCAACTGCTTTTTCATAATAATCTTCTTGCACACAGTAGGCTCTATTTAAAACTTCTGTTGGTACGAATCGGAGAAAGTCTGATCCATAAACAATATCCGGAGTTGGCTGATCAAAGATGGTAAGCAAGTGAACATTCTGAGTTAAAGCGATAATCCAATGGAACCATCCTTTAGGAAATTGGGAGACTTGCCCTGGCTTTAATTTATAGGTCATTAATTTACGTGAATAGGGATTAAATACAGAGGCCATTACTTCTCCGCTAATAAGAAAAACGAGCTCTGTTACATTTGTATGCCAATGTGGCTGAACGATAATACCTTGACTCATATGGACATTAAAGAAGCTTGTTTGGACGGCTGGCAACTGACTTGCAAATAATTGGGTAATGTAATTATGAGCGTCCCGTTGATAATTAACAACTTTAGTAGAATCGCCAAAAAGTTGAAATGAAGGGGAGTATGGATCATAACTCATGTAATAGCCTCCTCATGATGTTGGTGATAGTAGGTGTAAAAGGGCTTGGAGTTTCGCTGGTCTATATGACAGAAGACAAGCACTTATGTGTTTGATGTATGTTTAGAATTTCTTCGTGTAAAAGATTTATGCTTCATACTTCCATTTAAATATATACATGAACGGAAAGAATTATGAATACAAGAAAGAGGTTATTTTTAGGATAAGAAAAGGTGGAGTTTCTATAGAAAAAAGAGCTATCTCGTAAGGAAATGAAATTCCATAGAGATAGCCCTTTTATAAGCAAGTATAAATTTTTTCACGCCTTGCTTATTTAATCATGAAAATTGGTACCGTCTGTTACTGCTTTAGCAATGCCTTGGCGTACAACAAAGTCACCAAAATGTTCATTATCAAGTCGTTCTTTAGCAAAGCGTGGAAGGAGAACACCTAATTCATCTAATATTTCTGTTTCCCCTACATTTTCTCGATATAATTTGCTTAGACGGCTGCCGTCAAATGCAGCACCGAGATACATATTGTATTTTCCAGGTCCTTTACCGATAAAGGCAATTTCACCAAGAGCATGACGTGCACAGCCATTTGGGCACCCTGTCATGCGAATCGTGATTTCTTCATCTCTCAAGCCATTTTCGTTTACAATGGTTTCAATTTTATCGATTAATGATGGCAAGTATCGTTCCGCTTCCGCCATTGCTAAACCGCATGTTGGAAGAGAAACGCATGCAATAGAACTGCGGCGAAGTGCTGAATAATGTTTGCCGTCTGTTAAACCATATTGATCAATCAGCTCGTTTACTTTTTTCTTTTTCTGGCTGGATACATTGGCTATGACTAAATTTTGATTACCAGTTAAGCGGAAGTCACCTTTATGAATTTTAGCAATTTCACGCAATCCTGTCTTCAATTTATAATCTTGAAAGTCAGCGATGCGTCCCCCTTCGACAAATAAGGTGAAATGCCATTTTCCATTGATGCCTTTTATCCAGCCATAACGGTCGGTGTTATGCTCAAAATGATAACCCCTTGCTTCTTCTAGTTTCCAGCCTAGTCGATTTTCTAATTCTTCTACTACATTTTCTAATCCTAGTCGGTCAACCGTATATTTAAAGCGGGCATTTTTACGAACAGATCGGTTACCATAATCACGCTGAATGGTAATAATCTTTTCTGCTAATTCAAGAATTTTATCAGGTGTACAGAACCCTATTACTTTTGCAAGCTGAGGATAGGTAGCTTTATCTCCATGAGTCATGCCCATGCCCCCGCCGATTGCAACATTAAATCCGATTAGTTTGTCCTCTTCTACAATGGCAATTAATCCTAAATCTTGTGAGAACACATCAATATCATTGGACGGAGGAACAGCAATTCCAATTTTAAATTTTCTTGGCAAATAAAGCGCACCATACATTGGTTCAACTTCTTCTTGATCTGGAATAGATGAGACCTTTTCTTCATCGAGCCATAGTTCATAATAAGCTCTTGTACGAGGTAATAAGTAGTCACTCAATTTTTTGGACCACTCAAACACTTCTGCGTGTATTTCAGATTGATATGGATTAGGATTGCACATAACGTTTCTGTTCACATCACCACATGCAGCTATTGTATCTAATAAAGTATGATGAATGCTTTGAATCGTTTTTTTCATATTCCATTTAAGAATTCCATGCATTTGGAATGCTTGGCGTGTAGTCAGTTTTAACGTATGATTACCGTATCTTTCTGCCAATTCATCCATTACAAGCCATTGTTCAGGTGTGGAGACGCCTCCGGGTGTGCGGACGCGCAGCATAAACTGATAGGCAGGCTCTAGCTTTTGTTTATGGCGTTCATTTCGTAAATCACGGTCATCTTGCAAATAGCTGCCGTGAAATTTCATTAAGCGATTATCATCTTCAGAAATACCTGAACTAATCGGTTCCAGCATGGACTCTTTTAACGTTCCGCGTAAATAATTGCTATCTTCTTTGATTCGTTCCACATCACTTGGTGAACCATCTGGTGCTGTTAATATAGGTTTAGCCATTTATAAAAAACTCCTTTCGAAAGAATATTAATAGACATCTCGCAAATAACGTTTTTCTTGCTGCAGAGCTGCCAGATATTCTTCTGCTTTTTCTCTGCTTGTATTCTTTTCTGTTTCAATAATATCAATTAATGTTTGATGAACATCATGTGCCATATGCTTTTCATCTCCACAAATATAGACAACGGCTCCTTCTTCCAGCCAGCCGAATAATTCTTTGCTATGTTCCAGCATACGATGCTGAACATAAACTTTTTCATTGCTGTCTCGAGAGAAAGCTACATCTAATTTTGTAAGTACACCTGTTTTTAATAAGTTTTGCCATTCTGTTTGGTAAAGGAAATCTGTTACAAAATGCTGATCTCCGAAGAATAACCAAGACTTACCGCTTATCCCAGCTTCCTCTCGTTCCTGCATGAAGGAGCGGAAAGGTGCTATACCTGTTCCAGGTCCAATCATAATAATAGGTGTTTCTGGTTTTTCAGGTAACTTAAAGTTTTGATTCTTCTGAATATAGATAGGCAGTTTATCTCCTGGATTCAGGCGTTCTGAGCAAAGAATAGAACATACTCCTTTTCTTTCTCTTCCATGCGACTCATAACGTAAAGCACCTATTGTTAAATGTACTTCATCTGGGTTGGCTGCATAACTGCTCGCAATGGAATATAGACGAGCAGGTATTTTTCTAAGAATACTGATAAATTTCTGTGCAGGCACTGCCCATGGTCCAAAGTCCTGACCTAAATCTAATAAATCCCGTCCTTTAATATATGCCTTTAATTCGTCTTCACTATCTGGATATAAAAGCTCCTGCAAATCTTCATTTGCTGTGAACTGTGCTGCCTGTTCAAGGAGCGGTTTCGTTAAAACGGTAATTTCAAAGTAAGAAGTCAGTGCTTCTTTCAGCGGAAGAACATCTCCTTTATTGTTAACCGTAACAATTTCTTCTGGATCCCATTTCATTTCGTTAAGAAGCATCTCTACAAGAATAGGATCATTGTTAGGATAGATGCCGACGCTGTCTCCTGGTTGGTATGTAAGTCCAGAACCTTCTAGCGACAATTCCAAATGAAGTGTTTCTTTATTGGACCCTTGTCCGTTTAAATTAATCACCTCTAGAATTTCTGCTTGAAATGGATTTGTGCGGGAATACACAGATTCAGTGGAAGCTGAGATAGGTGAAGAAGTAGTCAAAACTGTTTCACTTTTTGCTTCACTTAGTTGTAATAAAACACTTGAGATCCATTCTTCTGCTGGTTCATCATAATCGAGATCACAATCAACTCTAGGATGCAGCCTTATGCCGCCTAATTCTTCTAACCGCTGATCAAATTCTTTACCCGTTTGACAGAAGTACTCGTACGAACTATCGCCAAGAGCTAATACAGAGAAATGCAAATCATCCAATTTAGGGGCACGTCTTCCATAAAGAAACTCATGGAAAGAAAGGGCATTATCTGGCGGCTCTCCTTCTCCGTGTGTACTTACAATGACGAGTAGATTTTTCACCTTTTTTAAATGATTTGGTTTGAAATCATTCATGGAAGAAACGGTAACATTAAAGCCTTGAGCTTCTAATTGCTTTCCTTTACTTTCAGCTAGACTTTCTGCATTGCCGGTTTGTGATCCGTAAATGATTGTAACCTCCTTAGAAACGGAGGGTTGAACGCTTCCGATTGGCTGTTTCCCAACCTGATCTAATGAATCAGAAGTTTGAGTTGCTAGTAAGTAACCACTTAACCATATTTTTTGTGTCTCAGTTAAATTTGGTAATAGCTGGTTAAGAAGATCTGTTTGTTCTTGACTAAATGGACTATTTGTTACTTGAAGCTGCAATATGATCACCTCACAAAGAAATATAAGCATTTATCAACCTGATGAAAGGAAGTAATGCATGTTGATAGAAAACCGGTTTTACGTTGGGAATTTTGTTTTTTTATTAATCCAATCTGACAAATCGGAATTAGGAACAAAAAATTTTTCATTTCTTACGTAAAAGAGTGGTTATCCTACATTTTAAGCTTTTTTTAATAGATAAGAAAGTATAAAATTTTTGAAATTTGAAGAGTGTCTAGCTTCGCCGGCCAGCGCCTAGCTCCTATGAGTATAACCTCTTGCCTCTAAAAGTAAAGAAGACTTTTTGAGTCAAGAGAACATTTTTCTTTGGAGCTGAACAAGGCGTTTGCGCTTTTCTTGTAAAGTCTATGCCTGAATTTTTTTTATTCTAAATTGGCAGTAATTCCCCAATGTCATTAAGCTGGATAACAATATATTGGGAATAGGGTGAAAAGCGAGAGTATGCGCTAGATTTTCTGATGCTTCACTTTATATATGTACTTTACTGGAAGAAGTAGAATTAGTAAAATACATATAACTTATTACAACTATTAGTATTATTAATAATTAAAGGGGAGATTCTATTGCATTATGATGCTTTAAAAACATTTGTAACTCTTGCAGAAGTAAAAAACTTTACGAAGACAGCTGAAATTCTTCTCATGTCTCAGCCAAGTGTTAGTTTGCATATAAAAAATCTAGAAAAGGAATTTCAAACAAAATTATTTGAACGTTCTCCTAAATTTTTAAAAATCACCCCTACTGGTGAAATTTTATATGATTGTGCTATTCAAATGATTACAATCTATGATCAGACAAAACAAAATATTCTAGAACATCATCATGCTATAAAAGGAAAATTAAAGATTGGTGCTAGTTTTACAATTGGTGAATATATTCTTCCGCCACTATTGCAGGATTTGCAAACAGACTATCCGAGCTTAGAACTAGAGGTTATTATTGGTAATACAGAAGAAATCGTGCAATCAGTGCGTCTATATAAAGTCGATATAGGATTAATTGAAGGACAAACAAATGAAAAGGATTTGTCTGTTCATGCCTTTATGGAAGATGAGTTATTTATTGTCTCTTCTAATTCCCATAAACTTGCGTTAAAGGAAGATGTGGCAATGGCTGAACTGCAGAATGAAACATGGATAACAAGAGAAGTGGGTTCAGGGACAAGAGAATATCTGAACCATGTTATTCGTTCGAATGGATTAAAGGCGAAATCATTTCTGACAATTAGCAGCAATCAAGGTATTAAAGAAACACTGATAAGAGGAATGGGATTATCGCTTTTATCTAAGAGTGTTATTGAAAGAGATATAGTGCAGCATCAGCTTTCCATTGTCCAAGTGAAAAATCATGCCTTTATTCGAACCCTTTCTTATGTGTATTCACCTATTATGCGTGATAAAAAAAATGTGAAGATATTTATTGGTGCATTAATGAAAAAATTTCCCGATAATAGAGAGAAGAAATAATATCAAAAAAATGATTACAAATAAAACAACCAAAAAGGAGGAGAATGAAAAATGGAAAAAATCTATTGGTCTTTATTGTCAAATAATGAATGGCAAATGTATATCGCAGCAACAGAAAAAGGACTTTGTTATGTTGGATCACAGAATCAGCCTTTTAGTGAACTTCTTCAGTGGGTTGCAAAAAAATATCCGACCGTGGAGCTAGAGGAAGGGGAGGCTTACTTAGAGCCTTATAAAAAAGAACTGATCGAGTATTTAAGCGGAGCACGCCAAACGTTTACCATTGCTTTCGATTATTCTGGGACGGTATTTCAACAAGCAGTATGGGAGGCATTAGCTGCTATTCCTTATGGAACAACTATGGGTTATGCAGAAATTGCTACAAAAATAAATAAACCTAAATCTGTAAGAGCTGTTGGTACTGCAATAGGGGCAAATCCTATTCTAATTGTTGTACCGTGTCATCGAGTCATTGGGAAAAACGGAAAATTGACAGGCTATAGAGGTGGTCTTGAGATGAAGGAGAAGCTGCTTCAGTTAGAAAAGAATCTTCTTGTGAATAGGTAAGAGTGAAAAAATGGTGTTGTTTTCTACAAGCATTGGCTTTGTTGTAATCCAGCAATTATGTTTTATTTGGTGGAGGCAAGGATAGAGACTCCATTAAAAGTATATTCCAAAAATACTCCATTTTTCGGACTTAATCGAACTTTTAACGTATAATAATTTAGTGATTTTGATTAAAGGAGTATTATATGAATAAGAAAAATAGGACGTTAAGAATTGTGTTATTAGGCATGTTTTCAAGCATTATCTTTTTGCAAGCAACTATCCCTTTTCTTGGTTTAATTCCCATTGGACCACTCAGTTTAACATTTATTCACGTTACCGTTATTGTGGCAGCAATAGTATTAGGTCCTGCAGAAGGAGCAGTAGTAGGAGGAGTGTGGGGGATTATAACCTTTGTACGAGCTTTTACAAATCCTACAAGTATAATTGCACCGATTATTTTTACGAATCCACTTGTCTCTGTAGTACCTCGTATCTTAATTGGAGTGGTTGCTGGGTTTGTTTTTCATAAGCTGTTAAAAAATAAAAATGCAGCTGCAATGAGTATCGCGGGAATAGTGGGTTCTTTAACCAATACAATTTTAGTACTTGGACTTATTTATCTTTTTTATCGTACGCCATACGCTAATATGTATAAGATTGATGTAAATGAGATATTGCCTGTATTGCTTGGCATTGTAGGGACAAACGGGATTCCAGAAGCAATTCTATCTGCAGTTCTTGTACCAATAATAGCAAAGCCGTTGTTAAAGTTAAGGAAATAAGCTACCCTGAAAAAAGGAATCCGCAGGTGGAATACACTTCGCTTTCCTGTGGGCGAGCGCCGAGCCGCTTCGTCGCTACGCTCCTGCAGGGTCTCGTCTTTCTCGCTTTCCCACGGGAGTCTTCGTGTATTCCACCTGCTCTCTGCTTTAAACTTTGGCCATAAAACAAAATAGAAAGCTGCTTCTTTATATACCCCAAGGTGCAAATTTTGTTTGCATGATTGTCTTCTCTGAAAAAAGGGTTCCCAGCACTCTCAATAAATCCGCAGCCAGCATACACTTCGCTTTCTATGGGGCTACGCTTGAGCCTCCTCGGTGTTTCAACATATCAAATTGTCTGTTTTCACTTTTCATGGTGCAAATTTGGTTTCATGAAAGTTTCTCGATAGAGCCTGTGATAGCAGCATGCTGACAAGGGGAAAGCGAATGTTATAAGTTGTAGCAGAATAAAGTTTGCAGCGCACTATTTTTATTGTTTTACATATTCTCTATATAATAGCTAGACATAAGGGGGTTAATGCCTCTATTATAGAATGATATCAATCCCGACTAAACAACTAGAAAAACTTATTGACAATAATGACAATTATGATAAAATTTAGAAAACTAAATCGCTTATCAAGAGAGACGGAGGGAATTGGCCCGAGGATGTCCAGCAACCTGCACTGAAGCAAGGTGCTAACCCCAACAAGATGGTTTCCATTTTGGAAGATAAGGTTAAAGATTACCTTATCTTCTCATTGTGGGAGGATTTTTTTATACTATTTGATTTAGAGATTTCCTTTTTAAGGGAGGGGATTTGTTTATGGGGGAAGCAAATCAGCTAGATAGAGTAAAGGACCAATTAGAACAAATATTAAAAGACATGAAATTTGGCTCCGTCACTTTAGTCGTTCAAGACGGAAAAGTGATTCAAATTGAAAAGAATGAAAAAATTAGGCTAGGTAAATAAAACCGCTGACTAGAAAAACTAGAGGCAGTTTTAACAGGGATTGTTAAAGCTGTTTTTTTATTTTTTTCTAAAAATGAAGGTAAGGATGGGAGAGTTTTAGATTGAGTCAGCTAGTTACTTATGAAAATATCGATAATTTTCAAGGGATAAATGTTTCGATTGATAACGATACGAAAGGAGCATTGGAAGTATTAAAGTGGGCTTATGATACGTATGGTGATCAAGTAGTCTATGCATGCAGCTTTGGCATAGAGGGGATTGTGTTAATCGATTTAATATCAAAAGTAAAGAAAAATGCAAAAATAGTTTTTTTGGACACAGATGTTCATTTTCAAGAAACATATGAGCTGATTGACAAAGTAAAGGGAAAGTATCCTGAGCTTCAAATTGAGATGAAAAAGCCTGCATTAACATTAGAGGAACAAGCAGAACAGTGGGGTGAAGAGCTTTGGAAAACGAATCCTAACAAATGCTGTGAAATAAGAAAAATAACGCCATTAAATGAGGTTCTGTCTAATCCAGTTGCATGGATCTCAGGATTAAGAAGAGAGCAGTCAGAAACAAGGAAAAATACTGAATTTATCAATAAAGATAATCGATTTAAATCTGTTAAAGTCTGCCCGCTTATTTATTGGACATGGAAAGATGTATGGAGATATGCTCATAAGCAGCAATTAGACTATAACATTCTGCATGATAAAGGATATCCAAGCATTGGCTGTAAAACATGTACACAGCCGACCTTTAATATGGATGATTTGCGCTCGGGAAGATGGACAGGAAAAGGAAAAACAGAATGCGGACTGCACTTACAATGATTTGGAGAACTCAAAAATGATATTAATTTTAGCATGTATTATGTCCCTGTTTTTTGCAATGAATATTGGCGCAAGCGGTGCTGCTGCAAGTCTTGGGGTAGCATATGGATCTGGAGCCATCCCTAGTAAAAGAATAGCTTTATCCATATGTGCAGTAGCCATTCTTTTAGGAGCAGTGATTGGCGGAAGCGAAGTAGTTAAAACAATTGGAGAAGGACTTATCCCAAGCTCCATTCTGAATGCAAAAGTTGTATTAATCATTCTATCTTCTGCAGCTATTGCTTTATTCATTGCTAATCTCATGGGAATCCCACTTTCAACTAGTGAAATAACTGTAGGAAGTGTGGTCGGAGTAGGTATAGCGTATAAAAGTCTTTTTGTAGGTCATATATTATGGATTGCTTTATTTTGGTTGTTAGTGCCTTTAGTCGCCTTTATTATTGCTTTTGCGACAGGAAAACTAATCCAAAAACTGGAGCGTAAATTCAGTTGGCTGCAAGAAGAAAAAAACCAGCGTATTTTAACGATTTTTGTAATTATCGTTGGCTTTCTAGAAGCTTTTTCAGCAGGTATGAATAATGTGGCAAATGCTATTGGACCTTTAGTTGGGGCAGAGCTTGTTTCCATGAATACAGGAATATTAGTAGGTGGATTTGCCATCGCCGCGGGTGCCTTTTTATTAGGAGGAAGAGTACTGCAGACAAATGGGAAAAAAATTGTCCGTTTTAGTAAATTAGAAGGCGGCGTGATTTCTGGAACTGGTTCTGCCCTAGTTATTATCGCGTCTATTTATGGATTGCCAGTTCCATTAACACAGGTGACAAGCACGGCTATTATCGGAATTGGTGTTTCAAAAAATGGATTAGGCATATTTAAAAAGCAAGTAATTCACCGAATTTTAAAAGTTTGGATTGTATCTCCAGTTTTATCGCTTGTTATCTCTTATGGATTGGTGCAGCTGTTTATTAAAACGGATTTGTATATTGTATTTATTTTAATTGGGGTATGCATCGCAACACTGGGGTTAATTAGTTTAGTAAAAACAATTAAAGCCGACAATCGTTCTGTTTACGAAGAAGGTGGAGGTATATAAATAGAAAGTTGGATGGAGCAGGGCATTCGGTAATAGAGCAAGGTAGAATATTAATTCTTAGTAAAATAATATAATCAAAAAAATAATGAGGTGCAAAAAATGACAGTAAGTATACCACATGGCGGAACATTGATTAATTTATGGGAACCTAACTACAAATTTGTTGGAAAAGAAAAAGAATTAGAGATAGATATCATTGCGTTAAGTGACCTAGAATTGCTTGGAAATGGAGCATATAGTCCACTAACTGGCTTTTTAACACGAAAAGATTACGAATCAGTTGTAGAAAATATGCGTTTAGCAGATGGAACAGTATGGAGTATACCGATTACACTTCCGGTGACAGAAGCACATGCTAAAGGAATTAGCGTACAGGATATCGTGAAACTTAACTATAATGGGGAAACATACGGTGTTTTACAGGTAGAAGATATATATGTGCCAGATAAAATTACAGAAGCGAAATCTGTCTATCGTGCAGATGATGAAGCACATCCAGGTGTGAAGAAAATGTATGAAAGAGGTAATGTTTATTTAGGAGGATCTATTAAACTAGTAAAGAAAATAGAGAAAAAAGATTTTACTAGCTTTTATCTAGATCCGCAAGAAACAAGAGCCGTATTCCAAGAAAAGGGATGGAAAACAGTAGTAGGATTTCAAACAAGAAATCCTGTTCACAGAGCACATGAATATATTCAAAAGACTGCGTTGGAGATTGTAGATGGATTATTTCTAAATCCACTTGTTGGCGAAACGAAATCAGATGATATCCCAGCAGATGTACGTATGGAAAGCTATCAAGTGTTATTAAAAAATTATTATCCTGAGGATCGCGTATTTTTAGCTGTTTTCCCAGCTGCAATGCGTTATGCTGGACCAAGAGAAGCAATTTTTCATGCAATGGTCAGAAAAAATTATGGATGTACCCATTTTATTGTTGGCAGAGATCATGCAGGGGTTGGAGATTATTATGGGACATATGATGCTCAAAAAATATTTGCTAATTTTACAGTCGAAGAATTAGGTATTAATCTATTATTTTTTGAACATAGCTTCTACTGCAAAAAATGCGAAAATATGGCTTCTACAAAAACTTGCCCACATGACAAAGAGCATCATGAAATTTTGTCTGGTACCAAAGTACGCAAACTGCTAAGAGATGGAGAAATACCACCAAGCACATTCAGCAGAAAAGAAGTGGTTGAGGTATTAATCAACGGCTTAAAAAAACAACAGATTCATTCTTAAGTAATGGGGGATAAAACATTGAGTCAAAGCACAAATATTACATGGCATGAACAAACGATTACGAAGCAGCAAAGAAGGGGTAGAAATAAGCATCACAGTTATATCCTTTGGTTTACAGGTCTATCTGGTTCAGGGAAATCAACAGTTGCTAATGCAGTAGCAAGACGTTTATTTGATGATAGTACCAATACGTATGTCTTAGATGGAGATAATATTCGTTTTGGCATCAATAAAGATTTAGGATTTTCTGAAGAGGATCGTACCGAAAATATCAGAAGAATCGGGGAAGTCAGCAAACTATTTGTTGACGGTGGACAAGTGGTGTTAACGGCATTTATTTCACCATTCAGAGAAGATCGTGATAAAGTAAGAGAATTGCTTGCAGAAGATGAATTTATTGAGGTTTATGTAAAATGCTCTCTTGAAGCATGTGAGCAAAGAGATCCGAAAGGCTTATATGAAAAGGCAAGAAAAGGAATCATTAAGGACTTTACAGGGATAAGTTCTCCATACGAAAAGCCGAAACAGCCTGAGATCGTAATCGATACAGAGAAAAAATCGATTGAAGATTGTGTAGAACAAATTGTCCAATATTTGAAAGAAAAGGACTACTATATTACTGCTTAATTAAAAATAAGTAAATAATGTGTTTGTGAGTATAGGGGAAAGAGAAGAACTGTTTTTAGAACAATTAGAAGAGAAGATAATAGCCTCTTTTGATAAAACAGTTCTTTCTTCCTTTTAAAAATTCTTATAGTGCGTGTTCAAAAAGGACCGAGAAGTTCGAGGCGGAAAAGCAAACCAACGAAGAAATTCAATGTGTCATTTTTACCTGACTTTTTGAACAACCTCTTATATATTCATAGTATGAATCATTATATATTGCTTGTTTAAAAGGAAAACAACAAGAGAGGGAAGGTGAGATAGATGGGAATCGTGTATTTGGTTGGAGCTGGTCCCGGAGACCCTGATTTAATAACAGTGAAGGGGTTAAAATGTATAAAAAGCGCTGATGTTATTCTTTATGACCGCCTCGTAAACAAAGATTTATTAGCATATGCCAAACCAAAGGCAGAACTTATTTACTGTGGTAAGCTTCCAAACCACCATATCATGAAACAAGAGGTAATTAATCATTGTCTTGTGAAGCATGCTCAGAAAGGAAAGATTGTAACAAGATTAAAAGGCGGAGATCCATTTGTATTTGGCAGAGGGGGAGAGGAAGCGGAAGCGTTAGCTAAAAACGGGATTCCTTTTGAAATAGTTCCTGGCATAACTGCTGGTATAGCAGCACCAAGTTATGCTGGCATACCTGTTACACACAGGGATTATGGTTCTTCCTTCGCTTTTGTCACTGGTCATATAAAAAATGGACAAGAAGACCATATTAAATGGGAAGCTTTATGCCATATTGATACCTTAGCTATTTATATGGGGGTAAAAAACCTTCCTTCTATTCGAGAAAAATTGCTTTTGCATGGAAAAAAAGCATCTACACCTGTTGCCTTAATTAATTGGGGTACGACAAGCATCCAAAAAACCGTTGTGACCACTCTTGGTGAAGTAGTGGAAGATGCGGCAAATGGAAAAATAGATAATCCTTGTATGATTATAGTGGGAGAGGTAGTGAAGATGAGAGAAAAAATCAGCTGGTTTGAAGAGGCATATCTTGAAAAATTACCAACTGAGGTAGTTTTATAATGGAGGCTGTTTTATATATATGCCATGGAAGCAGAATAAAGGATGCTTGCGATCAAGCTATTTCTTTTGTAAAGCAATGTATGGACCAGCAAGACTCGATGATACAAGAATATTCTTTTTTAGAATTGGCAGAACCGACAATTGAACAAGCCTTTCAACGATGTATAGAAAGAGGAGCAACGTCTGTTTATGTTATACCTGTTTTGCTTTTAACTGCAGCTCATGCCAAAAAGGATATACCAGAAATATTAGAGAAGCTTGCGGAACAATATCCAAAAACGGAAATTCGTTATGGAAAGCCAATTGGTGTTCATGACAAGATGGTTGAAATAGTTTTGGAAAAAATAAAAGAGTCTCCTTTGTCTAAAAAGAAGGATTTATTTGTATTGTTAGTAGGTAGGGGAAGCAGTGATCCAGATGTAAAGCTGGATTTAGGAAATATTGCTGCTTTAGCAGAAAAAAGACTTTCAGGCGTCCATGTAAAGGATTATTATTTAACCGCTGCAAATCCTAGTTTTATCGAAGGGCTGGAATTTGCGAAGTCTTCTGTTTATTCGAATATATTGGTTATTCCGTATTTATTATTTACAGGGATATTAATAAATTCAATGACCAAAACAATGCAGCAATATACGGATGGAACAAAACAGTATGAACTAGCTTCTTATCTAGGTTATCATCCTTTTATCGCTGATATTTTAAAGGAGAGACTAACGGAAGTGATAGAGGAAGATAATTATGTATGCATTAATGGTTAATATGAAAAACAAAGAGTGTGTGATTGTAGGGGGAGGAAAAGTAGCTCTGCGAAAAACGTCTGCTTTATTAAAGGAGAAAGCAAATATTACGATTATCAGTCCTGAAGTTTGTTCCGAGTTAGAGAAGCTAGGGGCAGAGGGGGAAGTTAAAATCGTCAAAAGGAAAGCTGTAGATGAGGATTTTACGTTTGCCTTTTATGTCATCGCGGCGACAAATGATGAACACATAAACAAAAAGATTGCTGCGAAATTAGAGAAAACAAAGCTTGTTAATATTGCTTCTTCTACTACAGAAGGAAATTGTCATGTGCCAGCAAGTCTGCAAAAGGGAAAGCTAATGCTTGCAGTTTCAACTAATGGTGCAAGTCCGATGCTCGCAAAAAAAATCAGAGATGAATGGTCCTCTACCTATGATGATGATTTTGAACGATATGTAGATTTTTTAAATGAAGCAAGACAAACAATAAAGCAGTTGGAATTTCCAGCTAAACACAAAAGGGAATTGCTTCAAGAAATTATTGATGAAAAATATAAAAATTCGGAAACTCTTCGAAATTCTTTTTCAACCCTTCTAAAAAGCTTCTAAGTTTCCTTGTGTATGGATAGGATGTGCCCTCATTCTTTTTTTAGAATGTAGAAAAGGGGGGAATATGCTAAGGTTGTATTACTTTCTTTTATTCACATATTCTATGTAACCGAATGCTAATGCTTCTACTACTAGAAAAAAGGAAGCGGCAGATTGAACCCACCAATTTTTAGGATCAGAATGGAAGGTACTAGATGCGTATAAGCAGTAATGTGCATGACCAGATAACCAATTGCTTTTAAAATTAGTAACCGATATAATCTTTGCTCCTTTTACAATGGGAATATCCAACAACCCTTGTAAATTCGGGTTTTCTCCAGACAGAGAAAAAAGAATGATTAAATCATTGCTTGTCAATTTTTCTATAATAAGACGGTATTCATTTGCATATACCATGCCAGGAATAATCTGAACTGGTTTTCCTATTAAAAGGAATAAACGCTGTAATTCAGCTGCTTGATTTCTTTGAGCGATACCTGTTGAAATCACATAAATATTTTCACAAGCCTCGATTGCTTCATAAATTGGCTCTAAATCGGCGTCCTTTAAGTATTCAAGTGTTTTAGTAGCATCTGTTATTACTTGCTTAAATAAATCATGACGTTCAACTGCCGTATCAGTATGGTGAAATTTAACAAAGTTTTTAAATTCGCTATAACCACTAAATCCTAGTTTCTGTGTAAATCGTAAAACAGAGGACTTGGATGCCAGACTATGTTTGGCCAACTGGGTAATCCCCATTGTACCTATTTCTTCTTTGTGTGCCAGTACATATTGGGCTATAGTGAAATCCGTATTGCTTAAATATTCATAGTTTTTATTGATTATTTCTTCTAGGTTCATATGAACTCCCTCCAAATAAGCAAAAAATAGAGGATGAAATCAACCCTCTATTAAGTGTAACAAAATTAGGTTCATTTATCCTGTATTGCAAGTTTAAAGATATTCATAAAAGAAAATCCATTAGTGAAGTATTGGCCAATAGTCTTTGTTTGCTTGGATTAGTTCATCTAGAATATCTTTTGCCACTTTTGCACTTGGCACTGTTTTAGATAATGTGAGAGCCTGCCATAGCTTTTGATAGGATTTTTCCAAGTATGCTTGAACAACTAATTTTTCTACTGCAATTTGTTGTTCCATTAATCCTTTTTGAAAAGTAGGAATTTCTCCTATCGCCAAGGGCTCTACTCCACTTTTACTTACTAAACAAGGAATTTCAACCATTGCAGTCGAATCAATATTTTTAATGGACCCATTATTTGGAACAATTAGCAGCATTCGTTCATACGTATTATAGGAAAGGGCACCTGCAAGTTGTACAATGAATTCTGCATGTTCTCCTGCCTCAATACTTGTTCCTGCTGCAGTTCCTTCATTTGCAATGCGTTTACATTCAGCAAAAACATGTTTTTCACGATGATTCATTACTTCATTCGCTCTTGTTACATTTGGATTCGCATGTGCTACTACATAATCAGCAAATAGATAATACTTTAAATAAGTATTAGGTAGTGTATCAGGATCAACAGCATAAAGATCTTTCGCCTTTGTGAACGTATCCATCCAACTGGATTCCTGTAGCAAAGGATTATTAACTCCATCATTTTTGGCACCATATCCCCATTGCTTTACATGTTCTTTTAGCTTAGGCATTAAGTCATTGCCTTCTTTATCATAAATTTCTGTCCACCAGCCAAAGTGATTTAGACCATAGTATCTTTCTATTATTTCGTTTTCAGATGTTAATCCTAAAATATTTGCCATTGATTTTTTTATTGCGACAGGCATATCACATATATTAATGATTTTTGCTGTAGGACGCATAATACGGGTTGCCTCTGCTACGATAGAAGCTGGATTAGAATAATTAAGCATCCATGCGTTAGGAGAATATTTTTCCATATAATCAATTAATTCTATTACTCCAGGAATGGAGCGCATTCCATAGGCAATACCGCCAGGGCCACAAGTTTCTTGACCAACAACTCCATTTTTTAAAGGGATTTTTTCATCTTGTTCTCTCATGGCAAGTCCACCCACACGAATATGTGCCATTACATAATCAATATCTGTAAAAGCCTCTTCTGGATCAACCGTTGCTACAAAATCTATTTGAGGAGCACGTTCTTTTATAATAATTTCACAAGCTTTCGCGATAATATCTTGACGTTCTCTATTATTATCATAAAATTTTAATTTTCTTAATGGAAATTTATCTTGATTTTCAATAAGCATCATCACGATTCCAGCAGTATAAGTACTTCCTCCCCCTGCAATAACAACAGAGTTCTTTTTCATAGTAAAGCCCCCATTTTTTAAAATTTTTATAAAAGGAATTCCTTAAATTCAGTATAAGATACAAATATAAGAATAATAAGAGAAGCAGAAGAAACTGGGAAAAAGTCGCAACAGTTGGCATTCTAGCAGCAATGAAAAAGAAGAAACAATTACTAAGTATGAGAGCCTATTTTCAAGGTAGACAACCATGCAAACAACATGGCAAATGAAAAGAAGCAGGGAGCAGTCAGAATACTCTGGGATCTGCGAGGCGAGACCCGCCGCAGGAGCATGCTCAGAAGATAGCAAAGTGTATACCTGCTGAGGACTCATTGAAAGAGCGAAAGCAACTTTTCAGGGTAGCTTAAAATAACACAGTTATTGTTGCTTCATTTATTAACATAATATTGTATGAATAGTATTTCTTGTAATATAATTTTGATAAGACAATCTTACTGAACCATCTTCTAAAAAGTTCGAACTTGGAAAAGTAATACGTTGATTAATAAGTCAAAACTACTATTCTTATTCAAAAGTTTTAATAATTAGCATCTTCAAAGGATGGAAGGGCGGGATAAATGAAATTTCGAACAAAGCTCTATGGTGGCCTAGGAATCATTTTTATTTTACTCATGATTCTTATAGCGATACTGATGAACATGTTGAAACAACAAAATGATAATATGCATGTTCTTGTAAATGAGTTATCAGAAAGAATCAAAATTACTGCCACAATAAAAAATGAAGTGAATAATATGAGCAGAGAAGTAATTGAAATATCAACTAACCCATCTTCAAAAATAGTAGCCAATACATTAAATGATTGGGAAGAATCAAAAATAATTATAAATTCATCCATTGAAATGCTTAAAGAAATGGATAAGCGAAAACAATCTCAAGAATTGCTCATGAAATTTTTCACCATTTATAAGACTTTTGAACAAAATGGACAAGAAATTGCAGCTCTGAAGAGTAAAAGTTTTTCGAGATAATTCCACCTAACACTCGCCAAA
>JBDNRM010000022.1:0-32902 GCA_047718615.1 Bacillus sp. (in: firmicutes)
ATATAGAGCCAATTGTATTTACTGAAGAATTAAAAATGAAATTAATAGAGAACAACTATACAACGCTACATCTAAAGGGAAGTAGTTATTATAAAGAGATTTGCGAGTTTTTGAAAATTTTAAAAAGTATAAGAGAATACGAAGATTTAGATTCAAGAATAACCAATTTAAGAGAAATATTTAATGAAACGATTATCCCCTATTCTGTTTACCAAAATAATCAAGAGGAAATTGACAGCTTACTTTCTTGCTATAATAAAACGTTAAGAAAAAAAGCAACAGATGAATCAAAAGCAGATCGTGCAACATTAAGGGAAAAACTATATGGATTTACAGTAGATCTTCCACAATATCGAGTAGCGATAGCGAATTCATTAAATAGAGTTGAAAAATTACTCAAAATAGGTAACTATGCGTCTATCAAAATCGTTGACTATGAATATGACCAACATAGGGGTCTAAAATATACAAATGATATGAAATTATTTTCTGATAGTCAGTTTACATAGTATTAAAGAGGAGGAGAAATGGATGCTACAAACGAGAACTGTAGGTGGTGTTGATTTATCTTATTACATTGTATGTAAACGAAAATTGTGGCTCTATAAAAAAGGAATAGGGATGGAGAATGAATCAGATAGAGTGATACAGGGGGCTGTTCTTCATGAATCTTCCTATTCTCGTCTTAAAAATAAGGAAATATTAATAGACGGCGCTTTTAAAATCGATGCCATTGACGGAGATTATGTCAGAGAAATAAAGATTTCTAGCAAGATGAAAGAATCGGATGAGATGCAAATGTTGTTCTATCTATATCAGCTTTCTCTCAGAGGTATTGAGAAAAAAGGATTAATCAGCTATACGAAAGAAAAGAAAACAATTGAAGTAATTTTAACAGAAGAAAAAGTAACTAAGGTAAAAAAGGCAATTGCAGAAGTATACAAAATTATAGAACGTGAGAAACCTCCAGTTCTGAAGAAATTACGATACTGCAAAAGTTGTGCCTATTATAATTTTTGTTTTTCAAGGGAGGATGATGACGATGACGATGATGCGTGATCATTATGTTTTTTCGAATGGTCGTTTAAAAAGGAAGGATAATACGATTTATTTTGAGAATGAAGAAGGGCAGAAGAAACCACTTCCGATTGAAAAAATTCAAACGTTGCATTTGTTTGGAGAAATTGATGTTAATACAAAACTATTAACTTATTTAAGCCAATATGGTATTACTTTGCAGTTTTATAATTATTATGGATTTTTTACCGGTGCATTTAATCCTCGTGATGCTAAAGAATCTGGCCATGTGATTGTGAAGCAAAGTGAACATTATTCAGATAGGTATAAACGATTGTATATAGCTTATCAATTTTTAAATGGGGCAGTACATCACATGCTTCGAAATTTGCGTAACTATAAAGAAGGAACTGCTGAATATATAGAAGGGATTCAACTACTATTGAGCCAATTACATACGTCTACTAGTATTCATGAATTAATGGGACGAGAAGGGCAAATTCGTCACTTGTACTATCAATCTTTTAATCAGATATTAAAACAGGATTTTGTTTTTGAAAAAAGAGAAAAGCAGCCACCAAGAGATCCGATTAATGCGCTAATTTCATTTGGTAATACATTAATGTATCGAGCGGTATTGTCGGAGATTTATAAAACTTCTTTGAATTCTACCATCAGTTATCTCCATGAACCATCCACCAAGAGATTTTCCTTATGCTTAGATTTAGCCGAAATTTTTAAGCCATTAATTGTGGATTCGATTATTTTTTCACTAATTAATAGAAGACAAATTACGAAAAAGCACTTTGATTATTTAGAAGGAGAAATTTGTTATCTAAACGAAGAAGGAAAGAAAAAATTTATTACCGCATGGGAGGAAAAATTGAATCAATCTGTTAAACATCGCATGTTGAAAAGAAATACAACCTATCGTTATTTAATTCGATTGGAATGTTATAAATTAATTAAGCATGTAATTGGCGATGATGTATATAAACCATTGAAAGCGTGGTGGTAATAAGTGTTTGTAATTATCACATATGATGTTGGTGAGAAAAGAGTAGGAAAAGTATGTAAAAAACTTCGTGAATATTTGGATTGGACACAAAATTCTGTGTTTGAAGGAGAAATAACACTTGGAAAATATACGCAATGTATGGCAGAATTAAATAACATCGTAAATAAAGAAACGGATTCTATCTATGTGTACCAGGTGAAGAATCCGAGAAACATAAAAAAGGTGGTACATGGTAGAGAAAAGAATCCATTTGATTTATTTATATAGTAAAATAGCATGAAAACATATTATAATTATTCTAAATAAGTAGCAGATTTGCAGTAAACCTATTTTAAACCAAAAGTACATCAATCCCTTGTGGCTCAAGGGACCAAATCCTATTTTTGAGGGATTGTAAAAACACGACTAACGGTTCACTGCAAAAAGGTAAAATATTGAGATATCAACAATCCGCTTAAACCCTTGGTGTATAAGGGTTTTCGTGGACTGGATTTTGAGGGTAATATCTGAACGTAGTGGGATATAAAGAATGGAGAACTATCAGAGTTCTTTGCTGATAACAAACGTAATATCTGAACGTAGTGGGATATAAAGTATTGCAGGTCATTGGGAACTACTTTGATTGATCCAGTAATATCTGAACGTAGTGGGATATAAAGATGTCTATACCGACTTTACCAATCCCATGTCTACCTTTAAAGTAATATCTGAACGTAGTGGGATATAAAGTTAAGTTTAAAATAATGGAAAACATTTGTGATAAGTTGTAATATCTGAACGTAGTGGGATATAAAGAGAAGAAAGGCTTTCTGGACTGGCTGTTCTAAATCAGTAATATCTGAACGTAGTGGGATATAAAGTAATTCTAGTAAACCGCATGTGGTGAATGATTATTAGTAATATCTGAACGTAGTGGGATATAAAGGAATGCCGTGGTCAAGCTGGATACAAAAGGCGAAGTGGTAATATCTGAACGTAGTGGGATATAAAGTCAATTAAGGATATAAATAAAATCTTCCCGAATCAGAGTAATATCTGAACGTAGTGGGATATAAAGCATGGAATAGTCCAGATTCATTGGAATACGACGAAGTGTAATATCTGAACGTAGTGGGATATAAAGGAGAGGGTTAGACTATATAAAGATGGAATAAAGATTAGTAATATCTGAACGTAGTGGGATATAAAGCTAGTGTTGTTTTTATATATGTTGGATGTTAAAGAAGTAATATCTGAACGTAGTGGGATATAAAGGATATCAGCCTTGGTATTACTGTAAAAAGAAAAACAGGTAATATCTGAACGTAGTGGGATATAAAGTCAGGGAATACTTTAGGTCTTTACAGATTACGTGTTGGTAATATCTGAACGTAGTGGGATATAAAGCAAGCTGCACAAGCGAGTGTGGGGGCGGATGGAACGGGTAATATCTGAACGTAGTGGGATATAAAGTAGAGAGTTGTACGAGCGGCTGATGTAGCCTCCCTGTAATATCTGAACGTAGTGGGATATAAAGATTATTAACTTAGAAGAAGATACTTTCGTTGAAAATGTAATATCTGAACGTAGTGGGATATAAAGTATGGAAATTTCATTAATCCCTAATCGAGAATTAAGTAATATCTGAACGTAGTGGGATATAAAGGTTTTAGCAAAGTTCATAAACGCTTTACGATATTCAAGGTATCATCTGAGCGTAGTGTGATATAAAGAACAAAACGCAAACCTTGAAAAGCTAACCAAAAAATCGTATCATTTGAACATAGTGGGATATAAAGAAAAGAGAAGATAGAACCTTACCGGAACATTCAATTGTATTATTCGAACGTAGTGGGATATAAAGTCCGCCGGAGCAGTCGGATTGGATACTCTAGCTGTGTATCATCTGAACGTAGTGGGATATAAACGGAGAAGTAGAGTTTTGTAAATGAAAATAAATCAATTGCTACTACAAAAACTCCTCATTGTGAATAGATTTACAATGAGGAATCTTTCATTTGATTACAGAAAAATTATTTACATCAAATAGTTCACGCATGTGGGAACTTTAAACGCTAAGCATCATTCTTACTGTATGTAGTATATGCCCTTGAAAATCTTCATTAAATTCGGAAACTACATGAAATCCTTTTGCTTTGTAGAAGGTGGTACCGATTTTGTTTTCTTTTTCTACATTTATGTAAATTTCTTTGACACCTTCTAAATTCTTCACACCTTCATGCAACAAAGAGGTTCCTATTCCTTTACCTTGATATGCTGAATATAAATAAATTGCCGCAAGTTCAGCTTTCCCTTCGTCTTTAACACGAGAATAGTTAGCAAAACCAATTATTTTTCCTTCAGTTTCTGCAACAAAAAGGTTAGTATGCTCTAATCGCCATTTCATCATTTCATTGTTATACGCAGATTTTAAGAAATTTTCTTGAATCTCAAGAGGAATAATTCCTTCGTATGTGTCGTTCCAGCTTGATTTAGCAACGTGTTGCACTTGTTGAATATCAGCCTTTTGCATTTCTCGAATTACAACATCCATTTTATCATCTCCTCCTTTAATTTCTAGAATTTAGAATATTATACCATTTACTTCTTAAAAATTGATGATTTCTTTTCAGTAACAATGAAAAAAAGAGCATGTAGATTAATGCTCTTTTTATTGGCTAAATAGAATGTGATTTTTTCTTGTTGACTTGTTTTTATGTATCTTTTCTAAAGAAAGAAGAAAATTACAGAATTTACTCCCTCCCCAAAATCCCACGAACTCCTTCCAAAAACTGCTCCATTTCATCGTCCGTACCGATGGTGACTCGTAAATAATTTGAAATTCTAGGTTTATTAAAATAGCGGACAAGTATGCCATTGCTTTTTAATTGATGAAAAAGCGTTTCAGCTTCTATCTTCGGATGGGTGATAAAGATAAAATTAGCTTTTGATGGAATAATGGAAAAGCCAAGTTCCTTTAATTGAGCGGTTGTATGCTCTCTTGTTGTAATGATTTTTTGTGCCATTTCTTTAAAATAGGCATGATCTTCAAACGCTGCAACAGATCCAGCAAGTGCTACACGGTCGAGTGTATAAGAGTTAAAGGAATTTTTTAATCGATTAAGCCCTTCTATTAAATCAGGGTGTCCAAGCGCGAAACCAACACGTATTCCAGCAAGGGAGCCGAATTTAGATAGTGTTTGAACAACAAGTAAATTCGGATAATCTTTTATAAGTGGGATGGCGGTTTCTCCTCCAAAATCGATGTAGGCTTCATCTATAATTACCACGCTGTCTGGATTGGAATCAAGAATGGTTTTAATCGCTGCTAAGGAAAGAAGCTGTCCTGTCGGTGCGTTTGGATTTGGAATTACCACTCCGCCATTTGGTTTGCAAAATGAAGAAATAGGGATATTGAAGTCATCCTCTAGTGGGATAAGGTCCACTTGTAAGTTGCAAAGATTTGCATATACTTTATAAAAGCTGTATGTAATATCGGCAAAAAGGACAGGGCGATCAGGTGAAAAGAAAGACATAAAACTAAAAGCAAGAACTTCATCCGAACCATTGCCGACAAAAACTTGATCACTAGAAAGTTGATAATGACTTGCAATTTTTTCTCTTAATTGATCACAGTTTGGATCAGGATATAAGCGCAATTGGTCATCAACAGCTTGCTTTATGGCCTCCAATACATAGGCAGATGGAGAATATGGATTTTCATTCGTATTTAATTTTACATAAGACTTATCTTTAGGCTGTTCTCCAGGTACATAAGGGTCTAATTTTTTGACAAGATCATTCCAATATTGATTCATCATACACCTCGTTTTTTATTTTCTATCCTAAGCATAACAGTTCTTTATTTTTCTCGTCTAGTCTAATAAAGTAGTGGTGTTATTCGTTTAATTATTATTTTACGAGTATTTTAGTATTGAGTAAATGTTTCTAGTACGGTTTGTTATATCAATAGAATCATAGATAGTGTGCTTCTTTCTTTATTTTACAAATATGCAAGCTATAGCACTATCTTTAACGGGCTATAAGTCTTTTGGTCTGGGATCGAAGACTGAAGTATTAGTGAGCGATAAACAATTGGATAAGTATGCTGCAGAATACGAATGGTTAGATAGAGTAGAAGAATTTAGATAATGCATCTATTATTTTTGTCCTATGATCACTTGGTGAATTTTTTGCATAAGTACATAATAAGGTAGTAAAATTTTAAAGACGATTATTTTGACTAGGAAAAAAACAAGCTTCCATATAAGCTATAAAGTATCAAAATATAAACGGAGGCTGGAACCAGTGGAAATAGGCATTAGTACCTTTGTAGAAACGACGCCGGATGTTCAAACCGGCAAAGTGATTAGTCATGCACAGCGGATACGGGAAGTGGTAGAGGAAATTGTGTTGGCAGATCAAGTGGGATTGGATGTATTTGGTGTAGGTGAACACCACCGTAAGGATTATGCGGCTTCTTCTCCTGCCGTTATATTGGCTGCAGCAGCATCACAAACGAATCGAATTAGACTGACAAGTGCTGTAACGGTTCTTTCTTCAGCAGATCCAGTTCGGGTATATCAAGATTTCGCTACTCTTGATGGCATTTCAAATGGCCGTGCGGAAATAATGGCGGGCCGTGGGTCGTTTATCGAGTCCTTTCCGTTATTCGGGTACGATTTGCATGATTATGACGAGCTATTTGATGAAAAGCTAGACTTGCTGTTAAAGTTACAGGCAGCTGAGAAGGTAACTTGGAGTGGAAAGCACCGGGCTGCTATTTCAGATCTTGGTGTTTATCCTCGTCCAGTGCAAGAAATACTTCCTGTTTGGATTGGAAGTGGCGGTAGCAGAGAATCTGTTGTTCGAGCTGGATTGCTTGGACTGCCGCTTGTGCTTGCGATTATTGGCGGCAGCCCACTGCAGTTTGCACCACTTGTTCAGCTTTATAAAAAAGCGGCAGAGCACGGGGGGCATAATCCAGAAACTCTTCCTGTAGCATCCCATTCCCATGGATTTGTTGCTGAAAACATAGAGACGGCGGTAAATAAGTTTTTTCTACCCACTCAGCAAGCAATGAATGCTCTTGGCAAGGAGAGAGGATGGGGTCCTTATACGAAAGCAAGCTTTGATGCCGCAAGAAGTTTGGAAGGTGCACTTTACGTAGGCGATGTCAAAACAGTTGCGGATAAAATCATTCATCTGCGCAAAAATGTTGGCATTACAAGATTTATGCTGCATGTTCCAGTCGGGACAATGCCTCATGAAGATGTGATGAAAGCAATTGAGTTATTAGGAAAAGAAGTAGCCCCAATCGTGCGAGCAGAAATTGGCGAATGGGAAAAAGATTAGAAAAAGATATATGGCACTTAAATCAAACATTTCAAGGAGAACCATGCATAATCCCTCAAAATACATACCAAGAAATAAACATGACTTTGAAAGAGTGAATCAATTAAAGAAGCTGAATAGAAGAGAATTGCTGCCTTGCTGCCTTATCTAATGGAATGGATTCAGGATATGAATTGGCCGATAGCAAATGAAATAGCAGAAATACTGTTCACTTTCCCAAATGAATTGATTCCGCTTATTAAAAATGTTTTAGCAACGAATGATTATGTGTGGATGTATTGGTGTTTAGAAATTTTAGTCAAAAGGTTGCCTGCTGATGTAAAGAAACAAGTTAAAAGTGAGTTAATAAGATTAGTCGAAAAACCAACAGCAGAAGAAAAATTAGAGGAACTTGATGTAACAGCCTTAGAAATTTTACACATATGTTAGGATATTACAGGATAGTGTTTAAGGTTTCGCTTCTTTAAAGGAAATAAGAATGAACAGGGTGAATTTTGTATTGGAATATAGCATGGATTTACTAGCAACACGAAGCAAGAAAAAAGGGAAGGTGACGGAAATACCGAAATGGGGAACCTATTTACGAAAGCAATGGGAAGATCATTTTTTCGATCATCTTTCTGAAAACGAAAAGAAAGCTATTTATCTTCATAACGAAGGTGGATTTTTATGGCATGTGTTTAGCTACGAAAAAAAGCTTTGTCTTAAAGAAAGACAAGCAGATATAGCGTTTAATAGAGAACCGAAAAAGTCTTGTTTTGTTTTTTATCAACGTGGTGCTGATGCCATTATTATTGAAAATGCGGAGGCATTAACGGCAGATGACTTTATAAATGAAAAAGATATATACATAGTAGACAAGGAATTTAAATGGACATATGTGAGAACCCATGAATCATTATGTGGTCCCTATTTTAGTAGAAGAAATAACGAAATTGAATCGTAATGAGTAGTAAAACAGGGATAATAAAGTAACAAAGGTGGCAGGAATTCATAAGGACGTTTGTTCTTATGAATTCCTGCCACTTTCTATTTATAATGGGTTAAAGTCTCTTCTTGCTTATAAAAAATGATGCTTCATTTACTCATGCAAACCGACTTGAATATTCAATATACAAAAAATGTTCATTTTTAGGAGCTCGTAAACAGAACAAAATCCTTTATAATAAAATAGACTTTATTTTTCTGAATATTCAATTTACATAAGATTATTAGCATTTACTTTTTAATGGAAAGGAAAAAGTTTTACAGGAAAAGGATTTTAGTCAGGAGAACATGTTTTTTCGGGGCTAAACAAGGCGCTTGCGCTTTTCTATTGTCTAGCTCTTGTGAAAAATAACCCCATGCCTCTAAAAGTAAAAAACACTTTTTGAGTCATGTGAACATTTTTCTTCAGAGCTGTTCAAGACGCTTACGCTTTTCTTAGTGGTTTGCATATTTCTTTAAAAAGGGAGGAAAAATTTTGAATTATTCCACACTGCAAGAACATCATTTAATAGGATTGCTGCCTTGTCCGCTGAAGGTTCCGTTTGAATCGTTTCTTACATCTTACGTACAAGGGGATAAAGGAGGAAACCTTCGTTATTTTATTAAATCAAATGCAAATACCCAGTTTGATTTTTTTCCCTATCTAAAAGAATGCCAAGAGATAGAGGAAATACCTGATATGATGATTGCTCCAGGTTTTAGTTATTTTTTTCATCAAGAGTTCAGAGAACGTTTTGTTGACAAAGGCTATTTTCAATCGGTAGGCAGGAAAGAAAAAAATCCAAGTCTTGGTAAGCTCCCTCTGCAAGATCCGGAGGGACATTATACGATACTTTGCTTTAATCCAACCGTGATGCTAGTGGATCGAACGAACCATCCGGATATGCCGCTTCCAAAGCGTTGGAAGGACTTGCTTCGCCCAGAATATGAACGTTCTGTTGCCATTCGAGGTCATCAACATCGTGATTTTTGTGAAGGGATTTTATTAAATATGTACAAAGAGCATGGAGAGGAAGCGGTTCGGAAATTAGGAAAGGCAGTGAAAGTAGGACTTCATCCTGCAGAAATGGTAAAGCTGGCCGGAAGCGGCAGGTCAGATGCACCAAAAATCAGTGCTATTCCCTATTCTTTTTCTAAACTTATTCGTCCGAAAAAGAATGTTTCCGTGATTTGGCCAGAAGATGGGGCAATTGTAAATCCGATGGTGATGATGGTAAAAAGCAATACATCCTCTGAAGTCAATAAACTAGCGGAATTTTTGGCAGAAAAAGAGATAGGTACATTTTTTTCGGAAGCTTTTTTTCCGTCCTACCACCCACTTGTTGATAATGGATTACCAAAAGAATCCACGTTCAAATGGCTTGGATGGGAATTTCTCAGAGAAAAAGATATTGCTCAGTTAACAACAGAATTGGAGGAGGTTTTTCTTGAGGAGTACTGGGAGGGGAGAAAATGAAAGTTGTTACGGTAGCAGGTCCTCCTTCATCTGGAAAGACATCGGTCATTCTTAAGGCAGCACAAGTATTAAAGGAAGAAGGATTAAAAATAGGGGTGATTAAACTCGATTGTTTAACAACACAGGATCATCAGATATATGAAAAAGCGGGGATAGAAGTGAAAGTAGGCTTGGCAGGAAACCTATGTCCCGACCACTATTTTATCAGCAATATAGAAGAATGCATAACATGGGGGCTAAATAAAAAGTTTGATTTATTAATAACAGAGAGCGCAGGGTTGTGCAATCGCTGCTCCCCTCATATAAAAGACATTAAAGCAGTATGTGTGATTGATAATCTAATGGGCATTCATACCCCAAAAAAAATTGGTCCGATGTTAAAATTAGCTGATTTGGTTGTTATTAGTAAAGGGGATATTGTCTCCCAGGCAGAACGAGAGGTCTTTGCTTTTCGCGTTCGCCAAGTGAACCCCAAAGCCACTATTTTTCATGTCAATGGCATTACTGGACAAGGAATTTATGAACTAAGCAGCTTATTATTAGATAATAAGGACATCACGACTTTAGCCGGCAGTAAACTAAGGTTCACGATGCCAGCTGCTCTCTGTTCGTATTGTTTAGGGGAAACAAGGATTGGTCATGATTTTCAAATGGGCAATGTCAGAAAAATGAATTTTGGACAGGATTGAAGGCGATGGAGAAAAAAATAGTGGATTATAAACAATTAAAAGGTTGGAAGCTTAGTCGTTTATTAAAGGAGTACACATATTGTCAAGAATTCTTTTCAGGAATGGCTTTGCCGCTGACACAAAAAGAGGTTGCCCTTCAAGATTATTTTTCAGGGCTTGATTCTGAATTACTTGAAGATATAGGCATGAGTCGAGATGAATTAATTCAACGATTGGATCATTTTCTTCATCATATGATCGATCTTCAGCAAAATAATTCCATGAAAGTAGAATCTGTTACGATTATAGGAGGACGTGACAAAACAGGGAAACCCGAAAATTGTTCCTTAACCTTAAAAACTGGTGAAATTGTCTGTGTGGTTGGCCCTACAGGCTCTGGTAAAAGCAGGCTGTTAGCAGATCTTGAATGGATGGCACAAGGAGATACACCGACAGGCAGAAGGATTTTAATTAATAATGAAGTACCTCCAAGTGAATGGCGGTTTTCTCTTGAACATAAATTGGTCGCCCAATTATCGCAAAACATGAACTTTGTCGTCGATATGATGGTAGAAGACTTTATCAAAACGCACGCAGAAAGCAGAATGGTTAAAGATCCGGAAGAGAAAACGAAGATAATTATGGAATATGCCAATAGGTTGGCTGGCGAAAAATTTTCTGCTTCCACACCTGTGACATCCCTTAGCGGTGGGCAATCTAGGGCATTAATGATTGCAGATACGGCTATTTTAAGTGTTTCGCCCATTGTACTGATTGATGAAATTGAAAATGCTGGAATTGATCGAAAAAAGGCATTGGAGCTGTTAGTGAAAAAAGATAAAATTGTCTTGATGGCGACACATGACCCCATTTTAGCATTATCAGGAGAGAAGAGAATGGTCATTAAAAACGGTGGCATTCATGATGTAATTGAGTCGAGCCCACAGGAAAAAGCAGTGCTAAAGGATTTAGAGCGTTTGGATCAAAAAATGCTGGGACTGCGAAATCGAATTCGTTGTGGAGAAAGACTCGACAGTATCTGAGCAGTAAAGTAAAACTTCATTTTTTTTATAAAAAATATCCACTAATATATGAAGATGTTGGGAATAAGTAATTTTTACCTTATAAGATTTGTACTAACTAGCTGAATAGAAAAGCAAGTGTCAGGCATCTTACATGTTTTTGATTATGTCTGTCACTTTTTTTTGTGAAAATTTCGTCTAGTCCTTTTTTAGTGATAGGAATAATGTGTTAGAATACATATTGTGAAGGAATGAACTTGTAGTAATAAGGAGGAAAAAATTTAGTTATAGGAAGTATACGATACGTAAAGAAAATATCATACAAATAGATCGGGAGGAAATAACAAAATGAATAGAAGAATTATCGTGTCTGTTGCGGGACTGCTTGTCGTTGCGCTAACAGTTTATATATCAATGTTCAGTAACGAAAGTAATGGGGGGGAGGAAAAGAAAACTCCAAGTATTAAGCAGTTGGTGCATGAGTACAGTATTGGCAATATGAAAAATTCATCTGCTTCTATTACATCGAAGCAACTTATTGTAACAAATAGTGATGAAAGCCAGAAAAAGTATGACTTGCCAAAAAACGATTTTTTCGTTTCTATCGCCCCTTATGTCGAGAAAACACATCCTTGTGCTGTCCATAGCTTGACTGGATGCGAAGGAGAAATGGAAAATAAAGAATTTCAAGTATCAATTAAAGATGTGGAAGGTAACGTGATATTGGACCAAACATTGAAAACACAATCGAACGGGTTTATGGATTTATGGCTGCCTCGTGACAAAACGTACCGGGTAAAGATTTCGCATGATGGAAAAACCGCAGAGTCAGAGATCTCAACATTTGAAAAGGATGACACTTGCATTTCCACTATGCAGTTGACAAAGATGTAAGGTTCTTAACATGCCGATAAATAACTGATTAATCGTATTCAATCAAAGATAATATAAGAATAGTGGAGTTTTACAAGCTCTGGGAAGCTTTTTTAGTCATAAAAATGTTATCTTTAGATTATATTGAAAAATAGTTAGATTAATTAATAGGAATAAATAGAATTATTCTTGTTAATGAAACGATAAGGAAGCAAGATAGAAGAACGAATGAAACAGAGGTATTTATCGTATGGATGAGGCTTTACTAAAGCATGCAGATGCATGTTATCGATCGGCTGAGCAGAAGGCAGCTCAGTATTTTCAACTGCTACAAGAAAAAGTTATGCAAAAGACGTATGTCCCTACCTTAATGCAGGATTTTCAATCATGGAAACAGCAGCATATTTCCCCTCCTTCTTTATTCTCCCTTTTTTCGAGAAAAAAAGGAAAGCCTGACTCGAAAGGATATTATCCTTTTATTCATTGGCTAAATTACACGGGAAAGCTAGATAATTATTTGGACAGAAGTATTTCTTATCTTTACATGCGAGATTTGGGGAAGGATTTAAACTCTTCTGAAACACAGAAAAGCATTCGACGTGTTGTGGACGGTTTAAAAACTCACTTGATCCAAAAACAAGGGGACCAACTAGAAATGTTCAGTCTGGCTAGTTTGTACCGAATGGCTCAGAAGGATAGCGTAGAATCTACTGTAATTTGGGTAATAAACAAATTGCGGACGCTATCATTAACTATTCCAAATGGGATGGACAAGGAGCATGCCAAGCGAAAAGTTCTTAAAATTATTGCTGGGGTAGTAATGCATGAATTGGAAGAAATGGGTGAAGGAATACTGCCTGAAACTCGAACACAAAGATTGCATAAAGCGATTAAGCTAGGTTTTTATTATGGTCTGACTTATCCCCTCATTGACGATCTACTAGATGCTAAGATCTTATCCATGGAAGAGGAAAAACAGTATACCGATATGATTCGCACAACGCTTGTTACAGGATTTGTTCCACCATTGGGGAAGTGGAAGGGAAATAATCTGAAACTGATTCGATTTATTCATTCAGAACTTCGCGAGGCATTTGAGTATATGAAGGCAAATCAGGAGCCAGAGACATTGACATCCTTTTTTCAACAGTCCTATGTTTTTTTTCATTCACAGGAAGTGGACCGAGTAAAGAATCTATCTCATGGAGATTACACAAACGAAGAGCTTTATGTACCGATTATTTTAAAATCATCTTCATCCCGATTGATTGTTCGTTCCGTCATTAGCGCGGATCGAGATGAAGGTTTTGACAGCCGAACATTTTATTATGGCATTTATAATCAATTGGCAGATGATTTTGCCGATATGTTTGATGATTGGAAGGAAGATACGGTAACACCATATACTTATTACAGGAAATATCATAAAAAACGCCCCGACCTTATCAATCCATTTGAATTATATTGGACGGTTATCTCTCATTTGATTCATCACGTATATCGTTCTGATAAGAAGACGCGAGAGGTCATTTTGGATCGTGCAATAAACGGTCTGAAGCGTTTTAAAGAACGGGTGGGAACGAAGCAATATAATGAAGTAATGGAACTGTTTACTTCTGAGAACCAGCAGTTTAATCATCTTATTCAAAAAATGGTGATTAAAGCGGATGACGTTGATTTCTTTGACAAACTGCTTCGAGATCATCTAATTATGAGTTTGAAGAAGGAAAGGAAGGAGCAGGAAGAGTTTTCACAAACGATTGAGGCTGTCCGCACACAAATCAACAATAGCTTAAAGCTGGCTAAAGTAGATGCTACAGATGCTAACGATCCATTAATAGAAGCTGCAAACTACAGCTTAGAAGGCGATGGAAAACGTTTAAGGCCAATTGTAACTTGGTTTATGGGTGTGAATGAATACGGATTAGATAAATCGGCCATCCTGCCACTTTTGAAATCAATAGAATATATGCACACTGCTTCTTTAATCTTCGATGATCTGCCGTCCCAAGATAATTCAGCTACTCGCCGAGGGCGTCCAACGCTTCATAAGGTATATAATACGGCAATTGCAGAATTAACAGGTCTCTTCTTAACGCAGAGGGCTGTTTGGGAACAGGCATCTCTTGAAGCATTTGACAGGAAAACGGTGCTTTCTTTGATTCAATATTCGGCGCAAATGACAGGGGATATGTGTAAAGGACAGGCTATGGACTTGGATTCCAAAGGGAAACAATTGACTTTGGAACAATTGAATAAGATCTGTTTTTATAAAACAGGAATTGGGTTTGAAGCTTCTCTTATCATGCCTGCCATTCTTGCCAATGCTAATGAATTAGAGAAAAATGCTTTGAAAAAATTTGCGTATCATGCTGGCATAGCTTTTCAAATTAAAGATGACTTGCTTGATGTGGAAGGAGATGCGGGGCTGTTAGGAAAACCAGTTGGAAAAGATAACGAAAACAATAATTCAACTTTTGTTTCCATCCTAGGTTCTATTGGTGCCAAAAAAGAAATGTGGGAACATTACTGTCTTGCAATGGAATCGTTAGAAGCTGTGCCTCGTAAAACGAACTTTCTAAAACATTTATTGAATTATATGGTCAATCGAGATTATTAAGTGTGTTGTGAGAAACTTATAGAAGTGCTAGGCATTTAAGAAATGTTCATAATGTCTAGGCACTTTTTTATTGTCTTCTGTTTTTCTAACAAATAGGAAAAAACCTCATTCCCTATATTCCCCTAATAATTCGAATAAAAGTAGCGATAAATCATCGTTAAGCAGATAGAGAGTTTATATCGTTTTTCTGCTAAGTTTCCCCTGTGATAAAGTATTCTCTTAATTGTAACTTTGTTTTCTTATGAAATGTTATACAAATGGTAATTCTGCCAATAATTAAATAGTGAGAAATGCTTGTAAACCTGTTAGCCTTGTAGATGGGCCTGTTCAGATTCTAAAAAAAAAGCAGGAGGTTTACAATTTGAAAAAATTATTTATATTTGCTATTACCATTACACTAGTAATTAGTTCATATACCGTTTTTCCTCGAATAAATGCCCAAGCAGCTTCTATTCACACTGGCAGCACGTTAACATTATTTACGAATAAATTAGGAATCTACAAAAATGAAGCTAAATTAATGAATGTGCGTATGATTAATAAAGTAGAAAAAGTAGATGCGCCAAAGAATTTGATGAAAAAGAAAGAGCTTGCTGTAAAAATCTCGAAGAAAGAAAAGCAGTTACTTGCTCGTCTTGTTCACTCAGAAGCAAAAGGTGAGCCATATGTTGGGAAAGTAGCTGTTGCAGCAGTTGTGTTGAATCGTTTAGAACATAAACAATTTCCTGATACAATCAAGGCTGTTATTTTTGAAAAAAATGCTTTCGAACCGGTTCGAAATGGTTCCATTCATGAACCTGCCGATAATGAGGCTCATCAAGCAGTGGAAGAAGCGTTAGAGAATCAAGATAAATACGATGATTTACTCTACTTCTATAATCCGGAAACAGCAACAAGTGATTGGATTTTAACTCGTAAAGTAATGAAAAAAATTGGGAATCACGCATTTGCAATCTAAAAAACGTACAGCAGCCTGCTGTGCGTTTTTTTTTATCCGCATTTTGACATACTCAAGTTCTAGCTTAGATATTTTTTGTTTGAATATTCATTTAGATAAAACTAACTGTTAATTGGTCATTTTTCCTTCGTTTAACAGGAAAGGGTATAATAAGATAGTAGACGTAGAAAATAAAATGGATGCCGTTGTGTGGACATTAAAGAAAGATAAAAAAAGTAATAGAAAATAGTTCGTATTTTTGTTTGATGCAAAAGGAAAACAGGAAATAAAAAGATAAAAGTGCGTGTTCTAAATGGAGGATAAAAAGGACCAAAAAGTTCGAGACGTCTTCACTTTGAGCATCGGCTTTCCACGGGATATGGTGATTTCGACGTGTCATTTTTACCGGACTTATTGAACAAACTCTAACATGAAGAGAGGGATACGATGGACAAAAATATAATGAACACAGGATGGAATTTAGACAATAGCTATGCACGTTTGCCAAACGCATTTTTTAGTAGTGTCAACTTAAATCCAGTACGTTCACCAAAGCTGATCAAGCTTAATCATTCTTTAGCAATATCTCTAGGGTTAAATGCAGAGGAGCTACAGGGGGAAGAAGGAGTAGCGGTATTTGCTGGCAATCGAATACCAAAAGGAGGCTTTCCACTTGCACAAGCATACGGAGGGCATCAGTTTGGGCATTTTAATAGGCTTGGTGATGGCAGGGCTCTTCTTCTAGGTGAGCAAATTACTCCTTTAGGTGAGCGGGTCGATATTCAGCTTAAAGGATCCGGGCGAACACCGTATTCACGAAGGGGTGATGGCAGGGCGGCTCTTGGACCGATGCTGCGTGAATATATTATCAGCGAAGCCATGTATGCACTTCGTATTCCTACTACTCGTAGTTTAGCCGTAGTTACAACTGGTGAGTCCATCATGCGAGAAACAGATTTGCCAGGTGCTATAATGACCCGTATTGCTGCAAGTCATCTACGCGTCGGCACTTTTCAATATGCTGCAAACTGGGGTAGTGTTGAGGATCTCCAAGCTTTGGCTGACTATGCAATAGAACGGCATTTTCCAGATATAGCAGATAATGAAAATAAATATCTTTCTCTACTTCAGGAAGTAATCAAACGTCAGGCATCTCTTATTGCTAAATGGCAGCTTGTCGGTTTTATTCATGGGGTGATGAATACAGACAATATGACCATAAGCGGAGAAACGATTGATTATGGTCCATGCGCTTTTATGGATGGTTATGATTTGGCAACGGTGTTTAGTTCTATTGATGCTCAAGGCCGTTATGCTTATGGCAATCAGCCTTATATTGGCGGCTGGAATCTTGCACGATTTGCGGAATCTTTATTGCCGCTTCTAGATGATAATCAAGAGCAGGCTGTAAAAATGGCGCAGGATGCTATTTCTAATTTTTCTATACTATATCAATCGAATTGGATTGCAGGAATGAGAGCAAAACTGGGAATATTTAATGAAGAGGAGCAGGACGAAGCTTTAATAGATAATCTTCTTCAAATGATGCAGAAGCATGAAGCGGACTATACGAATACTTTCCGCGCTTTAACTTTTGATACTAATGAGGGTATTGCCTTGCTTGAAACATCAGAATTTGTACAGTGGAAGAAGGTCTGGGAAGAGAGGCTCGGCAGACAGCAGCAATCGAAAGCGGATTCCCATGAGATGATGAGAAACAACAATCCAGGGGTAATTCCGCGCAATCATCGAGTGGAAGAAGCATTAGAAGCGGCTGTGAAAGATGGAGACTATAGCAAGATGGAACGACTTCTTCAAGTTCTTTCCACTCCATATGCCCACAATCCTGAACAAGCTGACTATACTATATTGCCTGAAGCGTCGTCATGTCCTTACCAAACTTACTGCGGTACTTGAGTAAATATTCGTTTTAAATGTACTATGTCTATTAGTAAATTAGTTCCGAAAAAGGATATAAGAATAGCCCTGATCAACTCGTTTAGGTGAAAACAAGTTGATCAGGGCTATGTTTTTTTGTTTTATTTCTAGTGAATCTTCCTATTTAGCTGAATTATGCTTCCAGATTAATAACGGCTTTTGCAACTTTTTCATTGATATTTCCAGCCAAGAAATCAGGAACTTCTTCTAAAGTGAACTCATGGGAAAGAAGTGCTTCGACATCCAACAAGGATTTATTCGATAATACTTGAATGGCTTCATTCATAGAATGAGGGTTAATGAATGCCCCTTTAATGGTAAGTTCGTTAAAGAAAATATCGTAAGCGCTAATTTGAATCATATCATCAGGATTAGCAACACCAAACATTAAAACTTGTCCGCCACGGCGTGCAGAAGAGACAGCATTTTCTTGTGTTTTCGTTACGCCGACACATTCGATGACAATATCATACTTTTGATCATCTTTTAATTCGTTCAAATCATCATGATGGAGAACAGTTGAAGCACCAATTTTTTTCAGAAATTCCACTTTGTTTGGATTTCGATTGCTGACATCCACCTTTTTCACACCACTATTCGCCAAAAATTGAAGGAATAATTGTCCTAAAAATCCATCTCCAACGATTAAGACTGTATGATGTGTTTTAATATCTACTTGTTTTAATGCATGAATCATGCAACTAACAGGCTCCGCCATTGCTGCTTCTTTAAAACTAAGACTGTCTGGAATCTTGTAAACATTTGTTTCTGGTACATTAACATATTCAGCCATGCCACCATCGCGGGTTACTCCAATTGCGTCCATATTTTCACAAAGCTGCGGTTTATTATCATGACAATAAGAGCAAAATCCACAAGGAATGTTAGGATCAATCGTTACACGATCGCCAACTTTCAGACCACTTTTCACATTTGGTCCTAACTCGCTGATTACTCCAGAGTTCTCATGTCCTAAAATGACAGGAGGATTGGCTTGTGCTGAACCAGGAAGTCCTTTAAATAAATGTTTGTCTGTCCCGCAAATGCCGGCAAATTTCATTTTTATTTTGATTTCATTATTTTGTAAAGTTTGTTCAGGTAAATTTTGAATTTCCATTTTTTCTGTTCCAGTTAAAACTAAAGCTTTCATAAAATTATAATAACTCCTTTGTTGAAAAAATAATTTCGTAAATTAAGCAACATTTTTACTATTCCCTTTTATAAGACAAATGAAACGTAATTTTTTAGCCTAAGCAGGCATAAAGGGAGCACTTATGTAAAATATATTTAAAAATGCTCTTATAATATCTAAGCTGCCTGTATTGGCGAAAATAGGGACACAGGCAGTTTAGATATTTGTGAAGAACTGTTTGGTGTTCAGAATAAAAGCAAGGTTAATGCTAAAGCGACAATCCGATATTTTGCTTTCGTATACAGAAATTCTATTGATGTGTTGCATCGGATTTAGGTTCAGGTTCTGCTGTCTTTTTTTCAGGAACTTCTGATTTTTCTGTGCTGTTTTTCAGCTTGCTTAGTTCTTTTTTTCTTTTCCGTTCTTCTTTTTTTAACATTCCATATTGAATAACTGTGTTATTTAATACAGTTTTCATATGATTTAAAGTTCGATGTGTTTGTTTTACTTGTTGTTCCAATTGTTCATCTGAATAATCGGAGAGTTTCTCTTGCGTAACAACCGTTTGATTGTAGCTGTACTTTACTAAGTTGTAGGTGTATTTTCCTGCACTATCAATTCCATGTCCAATTTTTTTCCCCGATGGATGTTTGCCAAAGTCTACAAAACTTGCAACAAGATTGTTACTGAAGCGAGTATCCCAAAACGTAATTAATGGGCCGGCAAAAAAGGAGATGATAATGGTAGCAGGTCCAATTGGTCCCCCAGCAATTAAAGCACCAACCATAAATCCAATATCCTGTGCCATACGACAAAATTTGTATTTGATTTTTAGTCTTTTCGATGCAATAGGGGCAAGTGCATCATAAGGGGCAACTCCGACTTTCGCAGTCATATAGATGGAAGTTCCGAGTGTAAAGAAGAGCAAACCGAGAATACCATTTACGACCTTGGTTAGCAATGTCGGGTCATACTGAAACAATGTGGTATACAGTTCTGAAAACCATTCAATCATAAAACCAGCACATACCATATTGATAATGGTACCGATTCCGATTCTTTTTCTATCTAATAACAATACAAAGACAATGATAATTAAATTTGCAGCGAGCTGGGAAGTTCCCAAACTTAGACCAATGATATTAGAAATTCCTATGTTTATAGCAGTAAAAGGATCTAATCCGACATTTCCTACCCTACAAAGCGTAGCACCAATGGCAAGAATAGCAACACCGATTAAAGCTAAGATAGACCTAAAAACAATTTCTGATTTCGTTCTTTTATTATCTACATTTTCTGACAAGTTAATGACCTCCGTGTAAAAGTTTTATTTTAAAAAACAGCCCCCCAATCAATAATTCGTTATTCGCCAATAATAGTAATCCCTATAAATCAATAAGTGCAAAGATTGAAAAAACTTACGAAAAAAATCATTTGTCTTGTAATAAGTGTAACAGTTGTAAAGGGAAGAAGCAAATTAAGGGAATTTAGACAAGTGATTTTTGCTTTAAAATAAAGGTTTTCACAAGTGAAATAATATTTTTAGTGTGGCTGTCATCGGTAAGATTTATAAATGGAAAATCCTGAACAATTTGTGATAGATGCATTCAAAATAATTCATAATAATTTGGTGTAAATATACACAGATATCATTACGAAACAATTATTTTGCGAAACCTCTATAAGTACTTTTTACATAATTTTCATCAATTTTCGCAAAAATAGGTAAAGGAGGTGATGCAAGATGAGTGAAAAAAAGAAGAAATTGAATGATGATTTTAGTGACCAACAAGCAGTAAAAGGAAAAGCATCCAATCAGTATGATCATGAATTTGCAAATGAACCGCTAACAGCTGCAGAAAAGTTAAATAATAAAAAAACAAAAAAACGCCAGTAAGTCTTTAAATCATTTATTATTAAGGCTGTCGGAAGAGTGAAAGACAGCCTTATATTATATTTACTTCGTTTTTTCGACTTTGAAAAAAGTCTCTCTTCATTAGTCCGAAGCCTGAATATACTTCGCTTTTCATGAGCTATGGTGCAAATCTGATTTGCATGATGTCTACTACATTTTTCTTCTCCTTCCAACTGCCCCTCATGAGCTTTATCAATCTTCTATAAAAAACCTCATTAGCAAGGAAGAGTATTTAAAAATAAAGCGTTTTACTAAACCGGTTTATTAATTCGGAAATCAGACACAATTAAAGCATCCAAAACATATTTTTATATAATATAATCAACTTGTAAGCGTTAAATAAAAAGAAAAAGAGGTGAATCAAGGTGAATAACAAATTATCCACAATAAAGCCTTATACACGCGCTATATTAAAAGGACATTTGTGTTCATGCGGCTTTAGTTATAGTCAATTCGATAAGCCCATTATTGCTGTAGCTAATTCTTGGAACGAAATCGTGCCAGGACATGTTCATTTGCGTGAATTGGCAGAGCATGTGAAAGTGGGGATTAAAGAAGCAGGCGGGTTGCCTTTGGAATTTAATACGATTGCTGTATGTGACGGGATTGCACAAGGCCATGAAGGAATGAGGTATTCCCTTCCTAGTCGTGAAATGATAGCGGATACAGTGGAAACAATGGTGAAAGCACATGGAATATTTGATGGTATGGTTGTGATGAGTTCTTGTGATAAGATTGTTCCCGGCATGCTGATGGCAGCAGGGCGATTAAATTTACCGACAACCGTTGTACTTGGAGGCGTAATGCCTAACTATATTAAACCGTATGAATCGAAACAAGCGCGTCGTGATTTCCTAGATGGGAAAATTGGGGAAGAGAAACTTGTGCAAGTAACTAATCAATATTATCCAAGTGCAGGAGCTTGCCCATTTTTAGGAACTGCAAATACGATGCAAGGCTTATCGGAAGCTTTAGGAATGGCACTTCCTTATACATCTTGGATGAGAGCGCTGTCAGATGAGCAGTTGGAAGCAGCTAAAGAAGCAGGACGAAGAGCAGTTCAGATGGTGAAAGAGAAAGTGACACCGAAAGATATTATGACACTAGAAGCTTTTGAAAATGCTGTATCTGTCCTTTTGGCAATGGGCGGATCATTAAATGCATGTTTACATTTACCAGCCATTGCAAAGGAAGTAGGCGTAGATTTACCTTTATCCGTATTCGATCAGTTAAGTCGCAAGATTCCCTTTCTTGCAGGAGTTACTCCGAATAATAATTTATACACAACGAATGATTTGCAGCGAGCAGGCGGTGTACCAGCCTTAATGAAAGAAATTCAATCGTTAATCCATCTTGATGCGTTTACGGTTTCTGGGAAAACGGTTGGGGAAAATATTGTTCATGCTGATGTTGAAGATAGGGAAATTATAAAAGAATTAGCTACTCCAATTAATCATGAGGGAGGCATTGCAGTTCTTACAGGAAATTTAGCAAAAGACGGTGCGCTTATTAAGCAGTCAGGTGTAGCGAAAGAAGGCATGCAATTTAAAGGAAGAGCAAATGTCTTTAATTCAGAAGAGGAATTTGTGGAGAGCTATGAACAGGGAGAAATTCAAGAAGGAGATGCAGTCATCATTCGGTATGAAGGACCAAAAGGTGGACCGGGAATGAGAGAATTACACCGATGTACAGAAATTTTAACTAAATATAAGCAGGTAGCATTAATTACGGATGGTCGATTCTCAGGTGCATCAGCCGGACTGTCCATTGGTTATGTAAGTCCTGAAGCAGCGGAAGGGGGAACCATTGCATTTGTAGAGAATGGAGATGAAATTACTATTGATGTAGCGACACGAGAAATAACAATCCTTGTTTCAGAAGAAGAATTAGAAAAGAGAAAAACAGGATTTATAAGAGAGCTGAAAAAGGTAGATAGTAACTTATTGCAAATGTATGCACAAGTAACAACTTCAGCCGCAACTGGAGCCGTTCGAATTGATCTAAAAGGAGATGGGAAATGTGAAGAAAAAAATACTAGTAACGAAGCCGATTCCGGAAGATGTGGAGGAATATTTGCGTGATAATTGTGATGTGACCATTTGGAATTCAAATCGTATGATGCCGGAAGATCAATTAGCCGAAGCCTTGCAAGATATTACTGCTTTGATTACAACAAATAAGTATAAAATTGATTGTGAATTAATGAGCAAATCGCCAGAATTAAAATTTGTAAGCAACATTGCCGTTGGATATAACGGGTTTGATATAGAAGAAATGAAAAAGAGAAATGTGATTGGAATGCATACACCATCTGTATTAGATGAAACGGTTGCCGATTTGGCTTTCACCTTAATTCTTTCTGCTGCAAGACGTATTGGATTATTAGACCATTATGTGAAAGATGGAAAATGGACAGAATCAATCGGTAAAGATTTATTCGGAGTAAATGTTTATGGAAAGAAATTAGGAATTTTGGGGCTTGGTAGAATTGGTTCAAAGGTAGCAAAGCGAGCAAAATTGGGCTTTGATATGGAGGTTTCTTATTTTGATGCTTTTCGTAAAGAAGAAACGGAAAAGGAACTGGGGATACAATATGCAGCAATTGACATGATTATGGCAGAATCTGATTTTGTATTAGTAATGCTGCCTTTAATGAAAGAAACAGAGAATTTGATTCATTATGATAAATTAAATTTAATGAAACCAAATGCTATTTTTATAAACTCTTCTCGTGGTGAGATTGTTAATGAAGAGGATTTGATAAAAATTCTAAAAGAAGGAAAATTATTTGGAGCTGCTTTAGATGTATTCCATGAGGAACCAATTCGCAAAGACCACCCGTTCTTACAGTTTGACAATGTTTTGACCACTCCACATATCGGTTCAGCAGTGGAAGAAACAAGGAATGAAATGGCTTGGGTTGCTGCAAGAAATATTGTGAACAGCATAAATGGAATTGGAGAGACTTTTATCGTAAGAGAGTTACAAGAGCTGGTTCAAAAATCCTAAAAAAAAGAAGTTTGAAAACGTTATACTAAATCGGTTTATTAAAACATATTAAATAATATAACTTTTATAACAAGCAATAAGCTAGTTACATTTCAATGAAAGGGGTGTTATGTATGCAGGATATTTTTATTACCTTAAATTCATATGAAGAAAAAATGATAAAGGAAAATGGACAACAAGCATTTGTTGAACGAGTAAAAAAAGCAGGTGCTACAGGGATTGAAATAAGAAGAGAACTAGTTAGAAATGAAAATGATCTGGTGCAAATTGCTGCTATATTAAAGCAAACAACATTAAAAATTGTTTATTCTGCGCCTGTTCCGATTTGGAATCCAAAAGAGCAATTAAATGGGCAGGAGCTATGGGAAGTGTTGCAAGAAGCCTCTATTTTAGAAGCTAAAATAGTGAAATTTCCACTGGGACATTTTAACGAGCAAACGTCGAAGTTTGAAGAATGGACGTCATTTCTTCAAAAGGCTTCAGACAGGTTTGTGGTGATGGTGGAAAATGATCAAACAGTATATGGTGGAAATATTAGCGTGATCAAACAGTTTGCTCAGAAATGTAAAGGTTACCAATTGAATATTCCGCTCGTGTTTGACACAGGTAATTGGCAGTATGTAAATCAATGTTTTCAAACCGCTTTAAAAGAATGTAAGGAATATGTGGGCTATCTTCATCTAAAACAAGTGGTGAAAAAGGAAGGAATATGTGTCACCATTCCTTTAATTGATGAAGAGGGCGCCGAATGGAAGCAAGCTATTCAGACAATAAACAATGTTCCTATCGCAATAGAATTTCCGCTGAAATCAGATGAAAAGGCCAAGTATTATGTGGAATTAATACGTAAGAATTGTCAGGAGGAAGCGAAGTTATGAACAAATTAGATGCGATAACTTTTGGAGAGGCAATGGCTTTATTTATGGCAGATGAACTGGGGAATTTACAGGATATCCATCACTTTACAAAAGCGCTGGCTGGTGCCGAGGTAAATGTAGCTGTTGGACTTTCACGATTAGGATTAAAAGTTTCATGGATGAGTAAAGTCGGAAATGATTCGTTTGGCAAGTATATTCGGCAGTATTTACAAAAGGAAGGAGTGGATACATCGCAAATTCTAATGGATGAAGAAAACCCGACAGGATTTCAGTTGAAGGCAAAAACAAAAATTGGCGATCCAGACGTTCAGTATTTTCGAAAAAACACAGCAGCTAGCAAAATATCAGAAAAGGAACTGAATCAGGATTATATTCGTCAAACAAGGCATCTGCATATGACGGGCATACCATTGGCTGTTTCCGAAAGCTTTCGTCAATACGCACTCTTAGCATTAGCGGTAGCGGAAAAACAGAAGATACCTGTTTCATTCGATACGAATTTGCGGCCAAAATTGTGGAAATCACAAGATGAAATGATTGCTGTCATCAATGAAACAGCTTTTCAATGCAATATTATTTTGCCAGGTATTCATGAAGGAGAGATTTTGACAGGTTCTAAGGATGCTAGTAAAATAGCGGACTTTGATTTTAATAATAGTGAAAAAGTGGAATTAGTGATTGTGAAATTAGGGCCAGATGGAGCTTATTACAAATCACATCATGAAGAAGGTTATGTAAGCGGTTTTATTGTAGAGGATGTAGTGGATACGGTTGGGGCAGGAGATGGTTTTGCAACAGGAGTTATTAGTGGTCTTATCGAAGGACTGCCAATTAAAGAAGCGATCTTGCGCGGTAATGCAATTGGAGCTTTAGCCGTACAATCTCCTGGTGATCATGATGGCTATCCAACGAGAGAACAGTTAAATGATTTTTTAAATAATCATAGAGAAGGGGCTAATGTGTAATGAATAAGGGACTTGCAAAATCTAGATGGTGGCGTTTAATTCCGGTGATTTTTATTACGTATAGTTTAGCTTATTTGGATCGTGCCAATTATAGCTTTGGGGCAGCTTCTGGTTTAGAGCATGATTTAAAGATTACGGCAGCAACATCCTCTTTATTAGGATCATTATTCTTTTTAGGCTACTTTTTCTTTCAAGTACCAAGTGCTAATTTTGCTGAAAAACGGAGTGCAAAGAAATTGGTGTTTTGGGCGCTTATTGTTTGGGGGATGTTAGCTACAGCAACTGGTTTGGTTTCAAATGTTCCGACGTTAATGGTTATTCGGTTCTCTTTAGGAATTGTAGAAGCAGCAGTAATGCCAGCAATGCTTGTGTTTATAAGTCATTGGTTTACAAAAGCAGAACGTTCAAAAGCAAATACATTTTTAATACTTGGAAATCCTGTAACGGTTATGTGGATGTCTGTGGTTTCAGGTTATTTAGTACAAAATTTTGGGTGGAGAATGATGTTTATTTCGGAAGGTTTGCCAGCGATTATTTGGGCGATTCTTTGGTGGTTCTTAATATGTGATCATCCAAATCAAGCGAAATGGTTATCTAAACAAGAAAAAGCAAATCTTCAATCCGCATTAGAGGAAGAACAAAAAGGGATAAAAGAAGTTAAGGATTATAAAACGGCATTTAAATCAAAAACAGTTATTTTGCTTTGCGCACAGTATTTTTTATGGAGTTTAGGCTTATACGGTTTTGTTATGTGGCTGCCGAAGATTATTGAAGGCGCTTCCGATATGGGAATGGTCGCGACAGGCTGGCTCGCTGCGGTGCCATATATTTTTGCGGCAACCGCTATGATACTTGTTTCCTTTTTTTCTGATAAAAAGCAAGATCGAGCAGTGTTTGTCTGGCCGTTTCTATTAATAGGTGCCATTGCATTTATAGGATCCTTTATCTTTGCTAACCATTTCTGGATTTCTTATAGCATGCTAGTTATTGCCGGTGCTGCTATGTATGCTCCATATGGTCCATTCTTTGCGATTATTCCGGAAATTTTGCCACGTAATGTTGCAGGGGGAGCAATGGCGTTGATCAATAGTATGGGAGCACTTGGATCATTTGTTGGATCGTATCTGACTGGTTTAATCGCTTCCATTACAGGAAGTTTTACCTCTTCGTACCTGTTATTAGCAGGTGCATTAATAATTGGAGCCATTTTAACGATTATTGCAGTAAAAGCTGGCAATTCCTTTTTGAATAAAAAGCCGGTTCAAAACGCTGCATTAAAAAAGGCCTAATTGTCTGCAAACAATTAGACCTGTTGATAAATCTTGACATAGGTAAATTGTAGTTGTTTCAAAGAAATAAATCAATAATTATAACTGGGAGGGAATTATTTTGTTACAAGAAATTAAAAACAGAGGGATTACAGCAGTTATTCGTGATATTACGGAAGATAATGCTATTGATTTGGCAGAAGCATTAAGAAAAGGGAAGGTTACGATTTTAGAAATTACGATGGAAAACCCGCATGCAGTAAAAGCTATTAAAAAGTTAGTTGATTTTTACAAAAAGGGAGAAGTTATTATTGGAGCGGGAACGGTATTAAATGCAGAAACTGCGAAACGAGCGATAGAAGCAGGAGCAGAGTTTATATTTACACCAACCGTTCAAGAGGATGTTATCAAGGTAGCAAAAAACAATGGGAAAACATGTATTTTGGGTGCAATGACACCAACAGAGATTAATCAAGCGTATAATTTAGGAGCTGATGCAGTAAAGGTTTTTCCTGCTAATGTTGTTGGGATTGATTTTATTAAAGGAATAAAAGGGCCGCTTCCGCATATTCCGCTATTGCCAACAGGAGGAATCAATGTAGATAATATCCGGGATTATCTAGATGCTGGTGCGATTGCAGTAGGGATAGGAAGCAATCTAACAAAACTACCTAGTTTGTTTACATCTGAAGATTTAGAACGAATAACAAATACAGCAAAACAATTCGTTTATGCGATGGGGAAACAAGAATTAACAAGGGGCTAATAAGTTAGGTATGTTTATGGTTTCGTTTATCTTTAGGGACTACCTTGAAAGAGGCTTTGGCTTTCTCGATAAGTCCGCAGTCAGAATACACTTCGCTTTCCATGGGGCGTGCGCCGAGCCGCCTCGGAGCTCACTCCTGTGGGGCCACGCCTGTCCCGCAATTCCCACGGGAGTCTTCGTGTATTCCGCCTGCTCTCTGCTTCAACTTAGGTCATAGAATAAAATAGAAATCTGCTTCTTTTCATGCGCCATCGTGCAAATTTGGTTGTGGTTGCATGAGTGTCTACTTGAAATAAGGGTTCCTGCAAAGCAGTGCACCAACAAGCTTAACGAAATTTATTCATCCATCGGCCACATTGTTTGATGGTAAGCCATATTCCAAAACATATATTCAAAACGAGTTGTATTTAAGAAAATTTCTTCTAATTTCTTTAGTTCTGCTTCTGGTTTTCCTTCGGTTAATTTGTCGCATAGATGAATGCACCATGTGACAAGTTCGCCGAATTCAATGGAGCTGTACATCGAAATCCATTCTCCGTAAAATTCATCATCGATTGCTCCTGACTTTTGGCTTAGCTCTTTGCCGAGTTCCCAATAGCTCCACATGCATGGTAACAAGGCTGCAACAAGCTCTGCTAAAGTACCATTTTGCGCAACATGCAGCATATAATGTGTATAAGCTAACGTTGTTGGGGAAGGCTCTGCCTGTTCTAATTCTTGCTCACTAATTCCAAACTTTTTCGCATATATACGGTGAAGAGCCATTTCTTCGTTTAATGTGGAATGCAAGAGTGCCGCAAATTTCCCCATCGTTTCTACATCTGTTGCTTTTACTGCACCTAATGCGAACAGCTTTGCGTAGTCTATTAAATAGATATAATCTTGAATCATATAAAATCTAAATTTTTCTTTATCTAAAGTGCCGTCACCCATTCCTTGTATAAATGGATGAACATGGACTTTACGCCAAATTGGCTGAATATTTTTATATAAACGTTCACTAAATATCATCATTTTCACGCCTTTCTGTATGGAGCCAGTTATAAATAAATTCAATCATTACTTTTGTATACTGAACGAGCTGATGGAGGGACAATTGTTCATTAACAGCATGAGCATTTTGCAAATCTCCTGGTCCGTAAATTGCTGCAGGAATATTTGCATCGGCGAGCCAACCTCCGTCTGTCACGCTTGGTGATACATCCATGATGGCTTGTTTGTGAAATATTTGTTCATGAGACTGTGCAAGCAGTTGAACCCCGGCATGATTTTTATCTACTTCTAATGATGGGAAAATCTCCCCGCGATCTTCAATCATTGATGTGCCTCCCCATTCAAATGTTGGAGGGTTTTCTTTTAACCACGGATCTGCTTTTGCCACATGTAAAATATGTTCTTCTATTTCATTTGCCACTTGTTCATAGGATTCATTTGGATAATAATGAACGGTAATCCATAAACGACACTCATCGGCGATAAACGCTGCGTGTCGTCCGCCTTCGATAACGGCAGGATTAATCGTATTCGTACCTGGTAAAAAACCAGGATAACTTTTGGTGACAGCCCAATGACGTTCTAGTTCTTGTAAACCTTGAATAACTTTAGCCATTTTTTCAATGGCACTCGCTGCAAACGTTCCGCCGCCAGCATGAATCATATTGCGGCGTGTCCCGTCATGATATGTTTTTTTGCTTTTAATCGTAATCCAACCAGTAATAACGCCACCTTGACCTTGAATATGTAAATCACTCGTATCCATTACAACAGCAAAATCTGCGGAGTAGCCGCGTTTACAGCATTGAAGTGTTCCAGCCTCCCCAACTTCTTCTCCTACAACCGATTGAAAAATTAAATCACCTGGGAATGTTACACCTGCTTCTGTAAAAAGCTGTATGGCAAACAATGCGCCAGCTAAACCACCTTTCATGTCAGCCACTCCACGTCCAATTATCACATCTTCTTTTACAATGGGCATGAATGGGTTGCTTTCCCATTGTTCATCTTCACTTACTTCTGCCACATCCATATGTCCGTTTAGAATGAGACTTTTATAATGGGATGAATTCGTTCCTTTTAATACACCAACAATATTCGGGTCATTTGGATATACATCCCATTTATCAATGGAAAAATGAGATTTCTCCAGCAAACTGGCTACATACTCTTGCGCATCGTTTGTATTTCTTGCTGGCGGTGCAGGTGTCTTATAAGATACCAGCTTTTTCAATAATTCAATTAACTCTTCTTTTCGTTCCTCCACTTGCTGGACAAGGGACTGTACAATCTCTGCCATGTAAATCCTCTCCTTTTTACGCAAAAAAACACTTCTTTTTTTATTAGAAAGAAGTGTTTGAATAAACATTATAATGAATGATTAGCATATAATATGTTGCCAAAATTCCATTACAATACCTCTTTCCTCCGCTAGTGTTATCTAGATCAGGTTATAAGGGTTAAGACAATGGTCTCTCTCAGCTAAAAAGCACCCCTAGTGGTATGTATTTATTAAATTATGAATTGAATATGGATGATTATCTTTATTAGTTTTAACATATGAAAGCTGTCTATGTAAAGGGTCACACTCTTTAAGGAATAAAGAAGTAGGTTTTTAGATGGATAAAATATTAAAGGTCGTGCTTGGTTCATTCTTTCATAGAAGAAATTGTTCATAATGCCAGTAAAATAGTATTTAATAAATAGGAAATGTGTTCTTGTTAGCAAAAGAAATCTATCATCTCCATATTATATTTTGTATAATGAGTAAAAAAAGGCAATGAGGATGGTTATGGAATTAAAAAACGCATTTATTACGTTAAAAATATCTCCTGAAAAAGAAAAATTACTTACAAAGCATTTATTTCATGAAAATATTAAGCGGAGTAAGCTGTTTGCAAAGGTCGTATGCTTATTTGAATCTATTTTAATTCTAGTGAATATGATTGCCGCGATTGGAACCGGTTGCAAATTTAATTTTCCTGTTTATTTCTTATTATATTTTTTCTTATTAACAATGAGCTGTTTAATGCTTTTGCATATACACCGGTTTGAAAGAAAAGGCTCTTTTACGGAAAGAAATGCTAAAAGGTTTGAAATGGGTTTATTGATCTTTATTAGTTTCTTTTTAGTATGGGGAGCAGTAGTTACTTTGGTTGATCAGCGCGAGTATGGACATGTAATGGCATTTGCAGTTAACCTTATGAGTGTTTCTGTTTTATTTCACGCATCGAATAGAAGAATGCTTTTATTGTATCTGCTCCCAATATTGGTGCTTGTTGTAGGATTGCCATTTTTTCAGCATTCACACTCTATTTTAATGGGACACTATATTAATCTAGCAGTTTTTGCTTTTTTCTGTTGGCTTGCATCACGTATATTATATACAAATTATGCATCTGGCTTTTTTAATAGACTTCTTCTAACAGAATCAAATAGCAGGCTGTCATTAAAAATCGAAGAAAATGAGAACATTAATAGAGAACTTATGAAAGTGAACGAAAAGCTTGAGCGTTTGAGTTTGATCGATGAATTAACACAAATTCCAAATCGAAGAGGCTGTCAGCAATATGTAGAAGATGCTTTAAAGGCCGTCAATAAAAAAAGAAAGCTTTCTCTTATCATGCTTGATATTGATGTATTTAAGCAATTTAATGACAACTATGGACATTTAGAAGGCGATATGAGTCTGAAGTTAGTTGCGCAAAAGCTGAAATCTTGTCTCCCTTCCGCTGATAGCATTGCAGCGCGGTTTGGAGGAGAGGAATTTATGATGGCAGTATTTGATTTAGATAATAGAGCAATCTATGAGCTTGCAGAAAAAATACGAAAAGCTATATTTTCTATGAAAATAAATCATGAATATTCCCCTTTTTCTGATCGAGTGACAATTAGTTTGGGGATTGCTTCAAGTTATGTTACGAAGGAAGAAGACATGGAGCAGCTTGTACAGAATGCAGATCAAGCCCTTTATCAGGCAAAATTAAATGGACGAAACCGTGTGGAGGAATATAAATAGCAGCTATTCGGCTCATAAACTGCTCCAGCTATGACAGCATCTATTTTTTAAAAATTTTTGGAACAAGTGACTCTACGCTCGTTATCATTCCAAATTTTGAAAATGAAGTGGGGAAGCAAACGAAGAAAAAAAAGAAAGCGGACACCTCTATCTTATTTGCCCATAAACTAAAATGGGGTGATAGTTGTGCCATTACAAAATAATCAATATTTCCGTCCTTCTTGCCATCCTGCTCTGAATGGACGGTTTGAAAACTTTGACGTATTTGTTCCTTATTATGATAAAAAATATAATCAAATTCTGCTTCCAGCCGATTGGACTGGAACTCCTGAAAACACGCTTCTCAACTATTTCAGCCTTTTACGTGAAGCTTATTTTATGGAAGAACGAAGCTGCGGATCAATTGGGCAAGCGCAATATCCTTTTCCATTAGCTTATAATTTTTTCTCAAAAGATTATCAAAAAAGAGTAAAGTATGAAGCATTTATTCGACTTTTTACTGGGATAGGGCATACCAGTTTAATTAAGCTTTGTCGAGTGCCCGATGAAAAAGGGACAATAAAATTCTTTTATGAAATCGAAACGATCGAAGTACTTGAACACAAGAAAGCGGAATACTTTGGTTATACGTACGGCTTTATTCAGCTTGTTCATGAAGAAGATGGTTATCGGATTTCAGCAATACAAGAGGATACCGAGGATTTTCTTTGTGCACCTTATCACGGCTGGAGTCATGATGGAGAATCTGTTATTGATGTGAAATATGGAAGTTGGTGTTCGTTTATTCAGAAAAAATACCCGATGATTCAAAAAGAGTATGTGAAATACATTTCTTTTCATGGAAAGGATGGGGCTGATTACTGTTTTATATTCTTTACTTTAACCAATGGAACGGACATCGAGATAGCCCAATTTCGCAGAATTGGCAACGATAAGTGGCGACAAGTAAACTTGAATCCAGAAAAAGATTGTATAGAATAAAGAAATGAGTTTTAATTTGTCTGAACTAATTGGTAATAGGTAAAGACGAATATGCTCTAATTTAGCACGTAAATGGTTACTTCCCTATACTGGTTATTTATGTTTT
>JBDNRM010000023.1:0-32790 GCA_047718615.1 Bacillus sp. (in: firmicutes)
CTGTAACACAATATATGATATTTAACTTTATTCATGCATAAATTGCTGTTTTACATGAAGAAATCATACAAAGACTCTTTCTTACCTGATAAAAAAAGAAGAAATCAACAAACCTACATGCAAACTAAAGAAAACGATAAGAAAATCTTCCTATAAAAATGGTGTATGAACTAGTTATTCCATATAAATTGGCATACCCCCAAATCTCTGAAATAACTTTTTGTAGATTTTATGCTACAGCACTTTAGGACTCTTCACAACAAACAAACTCGCAAATCAACAAACTAGTGATTTACGAGCTGCTATCATAATAAATATTCCTATAAATGACTATTTCGTTCCACCTTCTTCCTCACACCAATCAAAGATACACCTCCCAATTAATTGAATAAATTCTTTTCCCTTTTTATTCGTTGGAAATTGTTCGGTCAATACGGAAACATAAATGGTTTCCTTTTTATAGGTAATGATGGCACAATCATGTTCCACTAGATCTAGTTCTCCGGTTTTGTTGGCAACTTGAATCTCCAGGTTGTTTTTAAGAAAACCAGGTATTTTATCTCGAAATTGTTGTTGTTTTAAGATATCCAAAAGCAACGTGTCTTTGTTTATCTTTTTCAAACAATTTAGTATGTCCAGTGGTGTCGTAACATTGTCTATACCATTTTCTCGTGCTTTTGCGTCCATCATTTTTCTTTTCAATTTGGTTGCAGGCATTCCTATTTTCTCACAACGATCATTAATGTTTTCTTTTCCTACTACATCCATTAAAAAATTGGCTGCCATGTTATCAGAAACAATAATCATTAATGTTGCTAAGTCTTTTATCGTTAACGAGCTATGCTTCGATAACGATTGGACTATTCCTGCTCCCCCTGCCACTTTTAGTTCAGCATTTTTTATTTGTTGCTGCATGTTTATTTGACCTGTTTTTGCCTGCTCAACTACTTCGACTACTATCGGAAGTTTAATAAGACTGGCACTTGGAAACATATCTTGGCTATTATATTCTATTTTTTTATTATTCCATTCAATTGTAATCCCAATATGCCCTTCCTCTTTATACATTCGAATAAGCGTTGCTATATTCTTTTCAAGGGATAAAAAATTCATGCTTCCTGCTTTCCTTTTTTATCCTCTTTGTATAAATGACATGCTACAAAATGATTTGTCCCCACTTCTTGCCATAAAGGTTTTTCTTTTGTACATATATCCATTGCTTTTGGACAGCGTGTTCGAAATACACACCCACTTGGCGGGTTAATCGGACTAGGCAATTCTCCTTCCAGAATAATTCTTTCTCTTTGATCCTCTAAGTCTGGATCTGGAATCGGAATAGCAGAAAGCAATGCCTCTGTATAAGGATGCAGTGGTCTGGCATATAATTCTTGGCTTTTTGTCAGTTCTACTAAATTACCTAAATACATCACACCAATGCGATCACTTATTTGTTTAACCATGGATAAATCATGTGCAATAAAAAGATAGGTTAATCCTTTTTCCTTTTGTAGTTTTTTTAATAAATTTACAACTTGCGCCTGCACAGAGACATCTAATGCTGATATCGGTTCATCTGCTATAATAAATTCCGGATTTAACGCCAAAGCTCTCGCGATGCCTATACGTTGTCTCTGCCCCCCACTAAATTCATGGGGATAACGGTTGGCATGCTCCTTATTTAAGCCAACACTTTCCAATAATTGATAAATTCTTTCGTTTTGGTCTTGTTTACTTTTATATAAATGATGGACTTCCATTGGTTCTGCAATAATTTCTCTAACCGTTGAGCGTGGATTTAATGATGCATATGGATCTTGAAAAATCATTTGCATTTTTTGATAAAATAATGTTTTTTCTTTTTCTCCTAGCGTTTCCATCTTCTTGTTATTATAAGTAATCTCACCTTTTGAACTTTTATACAAACCGATAATGGTTCTCCCAAGAGTAGATTTTCCACATCCTGACTCCCCAACAATACCAAAGGTTTCCCCTTTGTTTATATGAAAGGAGACGTCATTAACGGCCAGTAGTTGTTCATTTCGATCAAGTGTAAACGTTTTTGACACGTTCTCTACCTTTAATAAAACTTGTTGGCTCATTCTCAAATCTCCTTTACTCCCAATATCTTCTTGCTATACACAGCTCTTTTTCATATAAGGTACCCGCCATAGACTGAATCTCAATTGTTTTGCCAGTCTTCGGTGAGTGTAAAAGTTTATTATTTCCATAATAGATACCAACATGGTGAATATTCCCTTTTCCTTCTTCATTTGCAAAAAATAATAAATCTCCAGGTTCGAGTTTATTTAATGGAATGGCTTCTCCACCCTCCGCCTGCTCATGAGCATCTCTGGGAATTGTATATCCGTTTGCTTTACACATCGTATAGCTGAAACCTGAACAGTCATATCCGTAAGCACTCATCCCACCCCATAAATATTCTAAGTGGAGAAATTTTTTTCCTTCTTCAATGATGCTAATTCCATTTCCTTTTCCTAAATGATACTTGGATTGAAAAACATGAATATCCTTATTTTTTATCCACTTTTGATCAGAAGGTGTCTGAACAATCGTCCATTCCTCTTTTTGCTCCATAACTGGAAGTGTAGTTTGATAGGAAATCTCCATTTCTACGTCTAACTGTTTGTTATAAAGAGCCGTTAACGGAACACGAACAACAGCAATTGGATTATTTTCTAATAAAAAGCGATTATTTTGCTTTAGCTGATTGACAGCTATCCATCCAGGATATCCCTCTTTATTTTTAGATGATGCCTGTTCAGGGACTAACACATGAGCCCATCCCTCTTTTACTTCCTGTACATAGACTTCTTGGCCATACAACACTTGCGACTGCACTAAATTCTTTGTACATAATTCCAACTTGTTATCATAATCCAACTGCTTCAACCATTCGGAAACTGCACAAGGATTTTCTAATCCTGGCTGGTCTATGTCTCGTGCTGAGTCATAGGAAGTCCATAACGTAGCAACAGGAACATCTACAATATACACTGTGCTCTTACTCATACGATACTCTTCCTTTCCTCCAATAAAATACTCTTGATTCCTAATCCGCTTCTTTCTGACAAAGTAATCACTCTTCCATCATACTTTATGCCGCCGTCGATGATATCACTTGCCAGCATCAATGGAGCATCAAAATCATAACGGGTAATATTCTTTTTGCTTGCTGCAAAATGCGCGGCTGCTGTGATTCCTAATTTTGTTTCAATCATGCTTCCAACCATACATTCCATGCCGGAAACTTCTGCAAGATGATTGATAATCTGGGCTTGATATATGCCTCCGGATTTCATCAATTTAATATTAATCATATCTGCACTTCTTGTTTTTATAACTTCAAATGCCTGTTTAGGCGTAAATACTGCTTCATCCGCCATAATAATTGTATCTACTGCATCTGTTACTTTTTTTAAACCTTCCATATCATCTGCTTTAACCGGTTGTTCTACTAATTCTATATTCAAACCTAAATCTTCCATTTTGCGAATAGCAGTTATCGCTTCTTTTGGCTTCCAGCCCTGATTTGCGTCTAACCTTATCTTTATGTCCTTACCTATTCTTCTTCTTATTTCTTGAATTCTATTAACATCTGTTTGGATTTCGTCTTTCCCAACTTTTACTTTCAATACATCAAAACCTTTTTCCACATAAGAAACAGCGTCTTCTCCCATTTCTTCTGGACCATTAACACTTACAGTAAAGTCGGTTTCAATTTTTTCCTTATGTCCACCCAAAAACTGATAAAGAGGCATATCGCAATATTGTGCAAAGCAGTCATAAAGCGCCATATCAACAGCTGCTTTCGCACTGGAATTGCCGATAAGTATTGTTTGAATACCTTGTAATAATGACTCTAAACTTAATAAATTTTTTGTTACTAAATACGGTTTAAACACTTGATGTATAGCTGATTCGATGCTATTTAAGCTCTCGCCTGTAATGACTATAGTTGGAGGTGCTTCCCCCCAGCCGGTTATACCATTATCACAGCTGATTTTCACTAGTATAGAATCAGCTATTGTTACCGTTCGTAAGGCTGTCTTAAATGGTTTGATTAACGGAACTGCCACGCGGAATGTTTCTACTTTTATTATTTTCAATATGTATCAATCCTTAGTTTCAATTAATAATCTACTCCTGCTTCCTTAACCCTTATCCCTTTTAACTAATCAATCTATTAAATAAACTTATTGAACACCAGTTTCTAGTATTACTTTTTTTGTACTTGCATATAAATCTGCCTGAACACCTAATGGCACCGCAATATTTGGCGAGCAGTGGCCAATCTTAAATCCTTTTAATGCGGGTTTCCCTTGTTGTGTAATATATGTATCTATTACTTCTTTAAGGGTTAAAGACTTTTCTCTTTTTGACTCGCATTGATGAAAGTCACCAATAATAAAACCTGCAGCATCTCGAAGCTTTCCTGCTGACTGCAATTGATTTAACATCCGATCAATGCTCCTAGGCTCTTCATTCACATCTTCTATTAAAACTATCTTTGACTTTGTATCCACTTCAACAGGGGTTCCGAGTGTACTCGCAATAAGCGATAAATTTCCGCCAATGACCACTCCAGAAGCATTTCCCTCCACAAGGGTTTCTAATGGAGAATATTCCTCTGTATAGCTGATCTTTTGTGGTTCAAATAATTGCCGGAACATAGCATTTGTTGTTTCACAGGAAGAGCTTCCAATATCTGAAGATAGCATTGGTCCATGAAAGGTGCTTAAACCTGTTTTTTTGTATATGGCAAGATGCAAATAGGTAATATCACTATACCCCCAAAACATTTTTGGATTTGAAGCTATTATTGAATAATCTATTTCTTCAGCAATGCGAGCAGTCCCGTATCCTCCACACGCACAAAAAACCCCTTTTATTTCCTTATCTGTAAACGCCCAATGAAAATCTGCCAACCTTTGTTGATCACTGCCCGCTAAATAACCGTATTGATGAAAAAGATGATTGCCAAGCTTTACTTTTAAGCCTAATTTTTCTAAAAAAGCTATTCCTCTTTCTAGATTCTCTTTATTAGGTGGACTCGCAGGAGCTATTACGGCTACTGTGTCCCCTTTTTGTAATCTCATCGCCTTCAATTTTGTATACACCTCCATAGCCAATAATCTTTTTTGTTTTAAACGCTATTCTTCGATAAGTATCTTATAAATATTAAGGAGCTGTCCTAGAATGCAGTAAACTCTTCCACCATATCGCTTTTAGGTGAAAGTCAGCTAATTTCAGACAGCCCCTTTTAACTCTTCCTTATTCTTTACTTCTTATCCGCCCATTTTAACTCTAAATATCCAACAGGATGGCGTACAATTCCTGTTACATCATCATTCTGCATATATACATAGTTATAAAAATGAATAGGGAAAATTGGTGCTTCGTCTAAAAGCAGTTTTTCTGCTTGATACATGATTTCAAATCGTTTTGTTTCATCTGATTCATTTTTTGCTTCTTTAATCAACTGATCATATTTCGCATTAGACCAGCCAGTTCTATTCATTGCTAATCCAGTTTGGAAATTTTCAAGGAAATTAATTGGATCGCCATAATCAGCTAGGAAAGAACTTCTTGATAACTGTAATTTCAGCCCCGTTTGATCTTGAACAAATACATTTGCTTCCATATTTGCAAGCTTTACATCTACCCCTAAATTATCTTTAAACATTTGCTGAAGCGCTTCTGCTATCGCTTTATGTGTATCACTTGTACTATACGTTAATGTCACTTCAGGAAGCTTGTCATATCCCTCCTCTTTCATCCCTTGTTCTAACAGCTTTTTCGCTTCTTCCACATTCGTTTTCAATAAGTCACCACTTTTTTCACGGAAATCATTTCCATCTGCGTCTTTGAATCCGTAAGAAACAAATCCGTAAGCTGGTTTTTCTTTGCTTTTTGTTACATAATCAACAATTTGCTGTTGATCGACTGCTAAAGCAAATGCTTTACGAATATTTTTATTATTAAACGGCTTTTTCGTTACATTAAATCGATAAAAATAAGTTCCTGCTTGATCTTCTATTTTTACTTTGCCATCTTTAAATAGCTGTTCGCTTAAATCCGGTGGTACATCTGAAGTATCCAGCTCGCCATTTTGAAACATCTGATACTCTGTATTAGTGTCGTTAATCATAGCCCAGTGAACTTTATCTAATTTCACTGTACTTGCATCCCAATAATCTTTATTTTTTGTCATTTCAAAATAGTTATCGTGTTCCCAGGCAGTTAAGTTAAATGGACCGTTCCCCACAAAGCTGTCTGCTTCCGAGAACCACTCTGGATTTTCAACTGCCACTTTTTCATTGATTGGAAAAAACGCTGGATTAGAAATAACATTTAAAAAATATGCCTGTGGACTTGTTAGCGTCACTTCGAATGTTTTATCATCTACTGCTTTTAATTTGACATCATCTGCAGACCCTTTTCCATTTGCATAATCTTCTGCTCCATCAATGAAATACCCTAAGAAAGAAGCAGGTGAAGCCGTGTCTGGATTTAACAGCCTTTTCCACGCAAACACAAAATCTCCTGCTGTCACGTCATCTCCATTTGACCATTTAGCTTTATCACGAATATGAAAGGTATATACTTTTCCATCTTCTGAAACATCCCATTTCTCAGCTGCAGCAGCAACTGGTTCGTTGTTTTTGTCTAACCTTACCAGTCCTTCCATTAGATTATTTAATGCACTCCAAGAAACACTGTCGAATCCAATAGGAGGATCAAAAGAAGTCGGCTCTACTTGATTATTTAAATAAAGGACTTTCTCACTGTCTTCGCTTTTCTTATCTGTACCTGCATCGCTGTTTGCCGTACATGCTGATAGTGTAAAAATAAGCATGATTGCTAGAATACTACACCATAATTTTTTCATTGTTCTCCCCCTAAGATATAAGTTTTTACCTAATCTATAAAAATGCTTTTTCTAGAGGCTGTTTTCGTATGAATATTGCTTTTGAATGGGCAGCCTTTTTACTTTCATTAGAATCAGCAACTAGATTACTCGTTTATCTCTCACTTACTAAGCTATTTTTTTATTATCTAGCCAAAACTTTCTGTGCACGCTTATCCTGCAGCCAGCAGTCCACCTCATGATTTTCCTGTATGGATGTTTTCATTGGATATAAACGTTCACATACTTCCATGGCAAAATCACATCTTGCAGCAAACGGACAGCCTGTTGGCGGAGAAAACAAATCCGGTGGAGTGCCGTCTATTGGTACTAACTCCCCATCTTTGTCCAATCTTGGAACAGAACGCAATAACCCTTTTGTGTAAGGGTGCTGTGGATGATAGAAAATATCTCTTCTATCTCCCATTTCTACAATTTTGCCTGCATACATAACAGCAACTCGATCCGCTACTTGAGCAACTACACCTAAATCATGTGTAATAAGAATGATAGAAACTTGAGTTTTTTGTTGAATCTCCCTAAATAAATCTAATATTTGAGCTTGAATCGTTACATCAAGTGCGGTAGTCGGCTCATCTGCAATTAGTACTTCCGGTTCACAAATTAAGGCCATGGCAATTACAATCCGCTGCCTCATCCCTCCACTAAACTGATGGGGATATTGCTTTAATCTCAATTCCGGATTCGGTATTCCGACTAATCGGAGCATTTCTAGCGCTTTTTCTTTTGATTCATGCTTGGTGATCCGTTCATGCTGTCTGATTCCTTCCATAATCTGTTCCCCGACAGTTATGGTTGGATTAAGTGCTGTCATTGGATCTTGAAAAATCATTGAAATATCCGCACCTCTGATTTTTTGCATATCCGCTTCTTTTAATTTTGTTAAATCCTTATTTTTAAAAATAATCGAGCCATCTTTTATTTGACCAGGAGGATTGGGAATTAAACGCATAATACTTTGCGAGGTAACGCTTTTCCCACAGCCTGATTCTCCAACGATGGCTAATGTTTCTCCTTTTTGAAGAGCAAAGGATACTCCCCTTACTGCTTGCACTTCTCCACCATATGTTGTAAATGATACATGAAGATTATTCACTTCCAGTATAGTTGTCATCCGTTACCTCCTTAACCTTGGATCAAGGGCATCTTGCAGGCCATCCCCTAAAACATTAAAAGCAAACATTGTTAATGAGATAAATAGGGTAGGAAAAAACAATCTCCACCAATGACCAGATAATACAGATGACAAACCTTCGTCTGCCATTACACCCCAACTTGTTAATGGCGCTTGGATTCCCAGTCCTAAAAAGCTCAAAAATGCTTCCGCAAATATTGCTGTTGGAATCGTTAAAGTCATTTGTACAATAATTGGCCCCATTGTATTTGGAAGAAGATGTTTTTTTAATATTCTAAATGTTTTTGTTCCAAAAGTTTTCGACGCTAAAATAAATTCATAGTTTTTAATTTGCAGCACCTGCCCTCTGACAATCCTCGCCATTCCAACCCATCCTGTTATAGAAAGGGCGATAATGATGGTTGAAAGTCCTGGTCCTATCACTACCATAATTAAGATGACAATTAAAAGGTATGGCAATCCGTATAGAACCTCTACCACTCTCATCATATAGTGATCGGTTTTCCCTCCCTTATAACCAGAGAAGCCACCATATACAACACCTATAACAAAATCAATTACCGCAGCAATAACTCCTACAAAAATTGATATACGTGCTCCATACCAAGTTCTTGCAAAAACATCTCTGCCTAAATTATCCGTTCCGAACCAATAATCGGAGGAAGGAGGTAGATTTTGATTCATAAGTTTTTGTTCACTAATCGAATGAGGCGAAATGATTGGGCCAATAATAGCCATAATTATTAGACCAATTAAAAAAACAAGTCCACTCATTGCCAGCTTATTTTTCACTAACCTTCTCCATGCATCCTGCCAATACGATAAACTAGGTCTGACAACAGCTTCCGTTTCCCCTGCCTTTTTCTGTAATGGAACAAACCATTCATCAAGAGCATTATCCTGTTGTGTATTTTCAAATAAACGTTCCTTGCGCAAGCCCATCTCCTTATCCCTCCTTCTTATGCAGCTTTATTCTTGGATCTAAGATTCCATATGCTACGTCGACTAGAAACAACATAACAATTAATATCGCACTATAAAAAATCGTAGTACCCATGATTACCGGGTAATCTCGGTTATTGATGCTGTCTACAAAATATTTCCCCATTCCAGGTATGGCAAATATTTTTTCAATAACAAACGTACCTGTTAATATGCTGGCAGCAAGGGCGCCAAGCAATGTTACTACTGGGAGCAGTGCATTTCGTAATGCATGTTTAAAAATTATTTTCAAAGGAGTTAAACCTTTGGCTTTCGCTGTTTTTATGTACTCTTGTGTTAATACCTCCAACATGCTTGTTCTTGTTAATCTCGCTATTATGGCAGTTGGTCCAGTAGCCAATGCGATGATAGGCATCACCATATGCTTCCAGCTTGTCCATGTTGCAGTAGGTAGTATGTTCCAGTTCACTGCAAATTGCTGAATTAACATGGTCGCCAATACAAAATTCGGAATAGAAATACCAATTACCGCCAATGTCATCGCTATGTAATCAACCATTCCGTTATGCTTTAGTGCTGCTATAACTCCGAGCGTGATTCCCGAAATAACAGCAACAATAAGGGCAATTAGTCCAAGCTCTAATGAAACCGGAAATCCCCTGCCGATCATTTCATTAACAGTTTGAGAGGATTTTTTTATCGATATGCCAAAATCAAATGTCGCCACTTGTTTTAAATAAATGCCATATTGAACAATTAGCGGCTTATCCAAGTGATAATATGTTTCTAGATTTTTTTGAATGGTGCTGTTTGTGCTGCGCTCTTCGTTAAAAGGAGATCCTGGAGTAATATGCATTAGAAAAAAAGTAGCTGTAATGATTATCCATAATGTAATAAGCATGGAAAAAAATTTTTTTATATAATAGGACCTCATGATGTATCACACTCCTAACAAAATGTTGTATGCATCGCTAATTCGGTCATAACAAGCATTGCTTGATACGCTTCAAGAATATTTTTTGCTTGATATCGAACAACGGTTGTTCCTGATTCTATTTCTGTCCCAGGCATTAAATTAGCCCATTCCGCTTGACCATGATTGGCAAACTCAATTCGCAGCAATGGATTTTCAGGTGGAACCAGTGGCTGCACTTGATCCCTTTTCTCTAAAGCAAGTTTTGTTTTTTCCTTTAACAGCTCCCCTGCCATTTTAGGTGTTAATGAAAGTGCGCTTGACCGGGAAATACTTTCTTTTACTACCGCTGTTGTAATGTTAGGAATAAGCTCTTCCGCTTCTTTCGCCGCCTGGTCATCTCCAGCAACCATTAAAACAGGAACGCCAAAATAGCCTGCGACAAATGCATTAAACCCTAACTCTCCAACAACCACATCATCTATGTACATATGTCGTACACCGTAAATCATGCTATGTGTCATCACGCCAGGAGTAGAGGCACGAGCATGATATCCTACAAAAATTGCACCGTCATTAGTATCATCCAAACCTTGTACCATAGAATACGGCTTGACATCACCGGTAATTAGCTTCGTTTTGGGATGCAATCTTTCAATAAGCAAATTATTCATTTTACTATGGCTATCATTTACGATTACTTCTTCCATTCCATTGTCAAAAGCACTTGTGACGACATAATTCGCTTCATCTGTCATGATAATTCGGCTGCGGTCATAATTTAATTTGCCTGAATCTACTTGAGTGTGGTCGATTAAACCTGTAATTCCTTCCATATCAACGGATATATATAATTTTTTCACTTCATTAACCTCCTATATATTAGTAATTATTATTATACATCTAGATTGAAAATTCTGTTATTTTATAAGAGAAAGGCAAACGCCTTGTTCAGCTCCGAAGAAAAATGTTCTCTGGCCGGCTAAATGCGCGTAAAAAAAGAAAATCGACTAAATACGCAACATCCTGTATGGCGAAGCTAGACACTTATCAGAATTCAAAAATCTTATACTTTCTTACCTTTTAAATAAAAAAATCCAGTTGACAGAGAATATATTTACTCTCTATCAACTGGATTCTCTCTGCGTATAACAGAAAAAGCAGTTTTCATTTATATTTGTTTATATTTTAGATAAGCATTTTTAAAAGCAACCATTACCGCTTTTTGAGATGAACCAAAATAGCGTGTTTCAATTTCCTTTAATACTAAATCAATATCAAAAATAGAATATCCTATTAAGATAGATTTGATAAAGGCTGAAGTTAAATCGATGGTAGAGGAACACTCAGCATCTACTATCTTATTCGTTGATTTATCAATAATAAGGGCAATAAAAAAACCGTTATATTGCTGCATAATAGCATTATTGGAAGATGTTTTACTCTCACCAATAACATAAACAGTATTAGGATTATACATAAAAGTCCTCCTGCTGCACACGGGTATTATATGAGGTATTTATGGGTTAACATAAATATTCATTATAATGCATATGCCTTATAAAAATTGTAATACAGGCTATTGCTTTTCGCAATCATTTTTTACGTATTTTCTGATTTTTTTAACAATAGATGTTAAATTTTCTAACATACTTTATTTAAATCACTAGTTTGGTAGAAGCTTGCTTGAAAAAATCATATTTTTCTCATCTCTGCACCTTCTGCTACATAAACCATGTTTCTACCGTTCTTTTTAGAAGCATATAAAGCTTGGTCAGCTTTATTAATCAGTTCGTCTACCTTTTCTAATCGGTTAGAACAATCTATAGACGCTACTCCAAAGCTTGCTGTCATCTTTAGTGCTTTATCCCCAGCATAAAACAAGCTTCCTTCAATTGCTGTTCTTAATTCATCAGCAAACATTCCCGCTTGTTCTAATGAAAAATCGGGTAAACAAATGACAAATTCTTCACCCCCATATCTACCAAAAATCCCTTTATTATCAAGGATTTTTTTCCCGACAGATGCAATATGTTTTATGGCTTTATCCCCGCACGCATGCCCATAATGATCATTAATGATTTTGAAATGATCAATATCAAATAAAATAAATGAAACAGGCTGTTGTGATTGTAATGAATTTATAGTCAATTTTTTTGCTTGTTCAGAGAAATAGGTTCGGTTATATATGTTCGTTAATCCATCCGTATATGCAAGCTGCTGTAATTGCTTTTCTAATTTTTTATGCTCTGTAATATCTATTAATACGATGATGCTTCCTACAATTTCCCCTTTACGCTTACTAACAGATGAAATTTTCACTTGAAAATATTTCATCTCATTTAAGTCGGAATATTTTATTTCTGTTATAACTGGAGATCCTTTCAATCGTTCAAGTGAATAAAGTATCTTTTTATCGATGAAGTCTACTTTTTTTATCTCTTGGCTGATATTTAAATAAGGAAATAGTTCTTTTGCCAACGAATTAAATTCTACAACTCGACTGGAAAGATCCAGTACAATAACACCATCTCTCATACTTTCAAAGATATAATCTTTTGCTATCGGATTAACGACTAGCCAATGAGTAGAAATAATTGCCCATAAATACATACTAGACGTAAAAAACATGACAATTGGAACGGGATCTATTCCTTTTGGTGTTATACCTACTAAATAAGAGAGGGATGCCGTTACTGGCAGTATAATCCCTATTATTAGAGTCAATATTTGCTTCCAATGTTTAGATTTTGTTTTCACCCAATACCATACTAGAAGGAGAGCACCAATAAAAAGCGTGCCGAATGTATAGCTGCCGTGCACAATATACCATTGGCCAACTGTTATATTTAACAGTGCGGTTCCCTTCACATAGGTTAGTTCTGTTGCTTTATAAAAAAGATGATGATACTCATTTGTAGCTATCAGGATAAAGGAAAGGGCAGGAATAAGATAAAAGAAACTATAAGTCTTCTTGTTTACAAGCTTCGCTAGTCCAATATATTGTAAAACAAGAATCAGCGTTGCAGGAGCAGAAAAAGGCATTCCAATATACTGAAATACTACCCAAAACATAACACCATCCATTGTGGTACTGGTCAGTTCTAAAGCATGCCCAAAAGAATAAATGGCAGAAAACGCCGATAACCAAACAAAAGTTTTTGTCCCTTCAAAGATATGTCTATTCCAATAGGCAATTATTCCTAAAATAACTTGAAAAACACCTGTTAGAGACATCACAACAATATAAATCATAATAACGTGATCCATTTTTAAGCCTCAATTCACCCATTAATAATTGTTTAAAAGGAAGAATTCTTTCTAATCATCAAGAACTAATTCTCTCTTTCTATTATTATAATAGTGGTTAATCCGGCTTACTAGCAAAAAAGTGATTTTCTTCCTTTTTTCAAGCATTAATGAGCGAAGGAAATTCTTCACTATTTCTTTTCTGCTTGTCGTTAGAAGAAACACTACTGAGTAAATGGATTAGATAATGCCCTATTGTGGAATATAAGGAAAAGAATCTTGATAGGAAGGGAGAAATTCGTGAAGCTTTTTATCTTAAATCTTAGTGCCTTTTTCATTATGGTAGGAGTAAATGCACTAGCCAATCTTATCCCACTGAATGGGCATACAACAGGTGAAATATCCAACAAACTAAATGTACTAATTACTCCAGCACCATATGCGTTTATGATTTGGGGGTTCATTTATGCGATGATAGGGATTTGGCTAGTAAGAGAGATTCCAAGAAACAAGCGGAATTCTCCAGTATATACAAAAACCTCTTTTTTATTTGTGCTAAGTTGTTTATTTAATGCTTGTTGGATTATTGTTTGGCATTATGAACAAATTGCATTATCTGTTATCATTATGATTTTTTTATTTATTGTTTTGCTATTGTTGTATAAAAAGATCAAATTCTATTCTAGGCGTTTTTTTGCTTATTTTGCTTTTTCTGTTTATTTTGGATGGATTAGTGTTGCAAGTCTTGTGAACATTAACTATTACGTTAAGCACCGAGGATGGAATGTTTTTTCTGTTTCGGATACGATATGGACCATTTTTTTATTATGTTTGACTGCAGCTTTTTGCATCTATTTTCGTATTAGGGAAAGGGACTGGCTTTATTCTCTTGTGATCATATGGTCGTTTATTGCGATTGGCATAAAGAATATGGAGCATTTTCCTCTTGTTGCTTATACGGCATATGTATTAGCAGTTGGTTTGTTTATTTTTAATTTCTTTCCTTCATTGGAGAAGAAAAAAGGCGTTGTTCATTTGAAATAGTCCACAGCCTGCATAATACACTTCGCCTTTCTCATAGGAGTCTCCGTGTATGCATGCTGGCTGCTCTGTGCTATAAATAGTGAAAGTTCACAAAAAAACTTACAAAACGAGTCAAAGACTAGTCTTATAAGGTTGTATAGTACCTTCTACTTTGATTGTTTTTTTAGTTTGTTAAATTTTCTGCAGGATGGTGTTGGCTACTTTTTCTGCTGTTGCTTCTCCGTTTGCAATACAAGCGGCGATGCCTACTCCGTAATAGGAGCATCCTGCCAAGAATATATCTGGATAAAAATCCGCCAATTTAGTAGTTAAACATTCAACCGCCTCTTTATGCTGTAAAGAATACACGGGCATTAAGTTATTCCATTTCGTAATCTTATAGCCTGTTGGTTTTGTTTGTATGCCAAGACTTTTTTCGATGTCTTTTCCTGCTACATTCACGAGTTCTTCTTCCGTTAATCCATTAAGATGCTCATAAGCTGGATTCGATTTTTTATAAAATACTCTTAAAAGTAATTGATTATGTTTTGATGTATGTTTCCATTTTCTGCTTGTCCATGTACATGCATTACATGTTAATTCACTATCCTCTGATACAATAAAACCTGTTCCCTCTTTAGGAAGCACTTTATCTGGAACATCATACGTTAAATACATCGTTATGTTAGAGGAATTTTTCAGTTTATTAAAGTCAGAATCTAGCTTATCATGACATAACAGCTGCTGTGACACATCATGTGGTGTTGATAAAATCACAGAATCTGCTTCTATATCTTGATGATTCGAAAAGGTGAGCGTATATTTACGATTTTCTTTTCTTATTTTCGTTGTTTGTACCCCTTTGATAATGGTTACATCTGTTAATACTTCCTCCAAGCGAGTAATAATAGTTGATAATCCATTTTTAAAGGAAATAAATTTTTTATTTGCTGCAGATTGAAAACTGCTTTTATTTTTAGCCAATCCTTGAACAATGCTTCCAAACTCATTTTTATAATCCAATAAAAAGGGAAGTGTCGATGCCATTGTTAATGTATTTAAGCTCCCAGAATAAACACCTGCCAACACTGGGGCAATTTGTTTTTCCACTAACTCTTTTCCAAAGAAATACTCTAAAAATTCACCTATTGATGTTTCTTTTGTAAACTGTTTATTTCGTTTAAAGAGATCTTTTAATGCTTCTATCTTTCCTCTTGCTGAGACAAGCTCACTGGAAAATAAGGAATCCAAACTCATTGGTATTCCAAAAATAGAATCCTTTGGAATTTCTAAAAGCTGATCTTTTGTGTGAATATAAGAGATTCCTGTCGCATTATATACAAGCTCGTCTTCTAATTGAAGCTCCTTCACAAAAGGCAATACATTTTTGTTTCTGGCAACAATCGAATCTGCACCAGTTTCCATAATAAAATCATCTTTTTCAATCGAATGGATTTTTCCGCCTAAAGTTTCTTTTTCCTCTACCAAAAGAAGCTCAACAGGTAAATTATTGGCTTGTTTTAATTTTTGCAAATAATACATAGTAGATAAACCCGTTATTCCTCCACCTACAACAACGATTTTTTTCAATTAAATTCACCTCAAAATTCTGTATATATTAGGGTCATTATCCCATTTTCTATAAAGATTAACAGCTAGTTTTTTGTGTATATTTGTTCACATTTACCTATAATCTGCTACTAACTAAACCTTCGCAGTTACATCTCATTCTATATAAAAATACAACTAGGATTTGAGCAATTAAGAAAGGAGATTCATTTTTCATTTACTTACTTTTTCCAGGGTAGACACCCGCGGAAAAATTTTTGCATCATGACAAAAGAGAAGAAGCAGATTTCTTGAGTTTTATAAGCAGGGAGCAGACGGAATACACGAAGACTCCTGTGAGATTTGCGAGACAGGTGAGACCCCGCAGGAGCATGCTGCGAGGAGGCTCACCGCTCGCCCCACGGAAAGCGAAGTGTATTCCGGCTGCGGACGACGCGCCTCTTTTCAATGTAGCCATCCATACAACCAAATTGCACCATGGCATATGAGAAGAAGCAGATTTCTTGAGTTTTAGTCGGAATACAAAAAAGACGATTAATAAATACCACTTAATTAGACTCTAATAATTATACCCCATTGACGTTCATGAACAAAATACCGAACCCTTTTCCTTCTATATCATTCAAAAAAGCAGCCTATCTGCACGATAAAAGGCTGCTTTTTCCTATCTAACGGAAACACGCTTTACTATTTCTGTAAAGATTGTATCCCAATCCTTTGTCTTTGCCAATTCTATCCTTCTATTCCTCCTTTCTTTATTATCTATGTGCTTCTCCATCGCTTCACAGGCTTGAATAAAAACTTGACTATCACTAGTATCGATTGAACAATATACACCAGCCTCTTTATACGAGTCTGTTGATGGTAAATTCACTCCAACTGCTGCTTTCCCTGCTGCCAAGAACTCAAACAATTTAAGAGGAAAAATAGCTTTATTATAAAGTGATGGCTTATAAGGCATTATCCCTATATCAATTGTATTCATATAGGTTGGGACGATATGAGCTGGAATGCTTCCTGTCCACCATACATTCTTTTCTTGCAATAATTGCTGAAAATCCGCAGAGCCATTTGTTCCATCCGGTCCTACAAATAAAAAAAACCAGTCCTTTTTTTGTTGGGCGACTTTTTTTATCAAGTCAAAATCCAATTTTGGTTTAATTCCACCAATATAACCAAACACTGTGCCTTTTGCATAATCTGGAAGAATAGTGTTCGCTTTTTCGTTTATTTGAAAAGAGGCAAACTCCACTCCATTTTCATATGTATACACATTGTCCCGCTTGCTTTCTGGCACTCGTTCTTGTATTTGATTAAATAAATAAAGCGAAGTACAAGTTATATGTTTTGCCTGTTGAATAATTTTTTCTTCGCTGCGATAAATTAATTTTTGTCTTACAGCCATTAAAAATGATTGAGTTCCACTAATTGGTTGTGCCCACAAATCACTGCAATCATAGATGATATTATCCCATGAAAAACGTTCAGAAAGATTCGCATAAGCAGGATAGGTATACCAAAGCACTAGTTGACATCCTTGCTTCCTTTTTTCTAAATAAGCAACGAGAGTATCCAGTTTTTTTTGATAAAAAAACGCAAGAAACCGACTGAAACGAAAGAGTTTATTTTTTCCTGCATCTGTTAGTGGCCATTGTGTCAGACCATTTAGCAGCTTTTTTGGCTTGCGTTTATCTTTTGAAGATGGATATAACCAAATAACTTCTTCCGTGTCTTGCTGTTTCTGCAGGTACTCCGCAAGACGATGTCTGCGATAGCGCAGCGAATCTCTTGTCCATTCTCCAGTTGCTACAACTACATGAATTGTTTTCATCCCTATACCCCTTCTTTATAGTCTTTTGCGGACGGCATGAAAGGCATAGTGGGAAAAACACCATGTTGCTTCTAATAGATTCAATTTTTCCACTTGACGATAAACATACCAAGTTTTTTGAGCTGCCCTCCACTTATTGCCGGAGATGGATAGATTCCCAACTCGATATTCTGCCAATACTTCACTTATACCAAATGCCTTATATCCTTTTTTTAAGATGCCTAACCATGTTGCCAGGTCTTGCCGTGTTCGTATATTCGGCATTTTTATGGGTCCAGTTTGCTTTCGATCGACAACAACGGTTAAACAGCCAACAATCGTGTTTTTTAACATATCTTGATAAGAAACCATCTTTGGTGCACACACTGTTTTTCCTAAAGGAACCCCCTCAGCCGAGATATACTCATATGCTGTAAACGTAAAGGCATGCTGGTGCTCCTTCATAAAAGTGAGCTGAACCGCTAATTTATTTTGCTTCCATTTATCGTCACTGTCTAAAAAGGCAATATATCTTCCTTTGGCATGCAGCAATGCCTTGTTTCTGGCAACTGCTGCTCCTCCATTTTCTATTTCACAGAAAACTTGGATTCGCTTTTCTTTCATTGCAAGCATTTGCAGCAACCTTTGTGTTCCATCTGTCGAGCAGTCATCCACAATAATCAATTCCCAGTTTTCATACGTTTGTTCTAAAATGGATTGAATACTTTCCTGGATAGAATCTCGGCTATTATAAGAAGGCATAATGATTGACACTAATTCATTATCATACTTCATCAGCGAGACACCTCTCTAACGGAATTACTCGTCTTCCTTATCGGTACAATCACCCAAATAAAGCTAAAAGTGATTCCTAACAAAGCTCCTAACACGCCTCTATCCTTTGCAGATAATGTCCTGCCTTCCTCTAACAGCGTTACATCTTTTACTATCGAAGCAGGCATAATAGATAGTTTGGTATTTTGCAGTTCATATAAAAAGCGCTGCTTGTCAACAGCTGTATCAGAGCTTGCTTTGATTTGTCCTAAAGCATTAATGTTTTCTTGAATAATGGATTCCTTTTCAGAAAAATGCTCTTTATCTGCTGTTAAGAAAGCAGTAACAATCTTTGTTAAGTCTGCTAATGATTCATCTTTGCTAGAATTTGTATACGATAAATGAACAACACTATTTGCCCCTGCGGTGACTAAGAGGGAAGTGTTTTTTGTTTCAAACCAATTATCTTCTATATATTGATTATAAAAAGCTTTATTCGTTATCATCTGTATAACATTCCCTACCTGATTAAAAGAAGCATTTTCATAGCTTCCCAACTCTATATCCGCTTCTGCAGTAAAACTTTTATGTTCTTTTCCAAAAGGGAGAATTGCCCCAATCAGACTACATATAAAAATGAATCCTACACATACCCATATTCTCTTTTTTATACGTTCGGCTACCTTAACCATTATTTCCGTCATAATAGAACATACTCCTTTGTTTCTTTTTTGAGTACCGCTATGGTAGAAAGCGCAAATCCTAGAAATACCCAATGAAAATAAAGGTTGCTGACAGAACTTGGACTGATGCTGGAAAGGAGAAACGCAATCTGAGCAGTTAAGCATGCCTCTATTAACATTTTGTGTGTTGGCTTACGGACAATCTCATGTAGTTTATAAAAAGAAACGCAGATATAGAAAATCAAACTGATATAGCCCAAAAAGATAAAGATTCCGAAATTACCGATAATTTCCGCAAACCAGTTATGCACCTGCCACACATTCCCAGTAGGAAATATCGGATATTTTTCCAAATAATAAGGGATATTTCCTGCCCCTACTCCTAAACCATATGTATCTAGCACATAATAAAAAGTATTTTTCAATAGATTTACTCTCGCAAGATTAGATGGCAAAGTCTCTGTCCTTGTATAACCCGCTGACATAATTGCCCATTCATTCATTTTATTTATCACTTCTGGAATAATGATAAGCAGTCCAAGAAGAAAAAAAATGGCAGACAAAATCAGCGTTATTTTTTTTATTCTTTTGTTTAACAGTAAAAATAAATAAATCAGGATGCCTGTAATAACGGCTAACAAACTAGCCCGGGAATCTGTTAAATAAATGATATAAACAGAAATACAACCCAGCAGGAAGGAACCTCTTCTGATCCAAACATTTTGTGTATTTCTTGCAGCAGCCATATACAAAAAGAAGGAAATACTTAAAAAGACAGCAAAATCATTTTGATTAAAAAATACGGCTGTTGGGTAAGCAAGCTTATAGTCGGGTGCGCCATAAAGGCTAGAGCTTGACAGTTGAATTTTCATAAAATGATTAATCAATCCCAGAGCCAATAAAACTGCTGTCATGCTCAGCCATATCCCGTAAAAAATAAGCAGATAGGATACTTTTGTAAAAAGCATGTTCGCTAAATATACAAACAGCATGCCAATCCCTAGCAGCATCATATACTTTACTGCATCCAATACAGATTTCGCCCAAAGAATCGAAATGATTCCATACGAAAACCATAAAAATAAAAATAACCAAACACCCTTCAATGGAAACTGCTGAAAATTTTTCACTAGTTTCTTTTCCTTAATACCATATACAAGATAAAAAACTGCCGTTATGATCAACATGATTCGATAAAAAAACAATGTAAAAAAATCAATATTTATACTAAAAATAGATTGGTTAAGAAAAGTGGCTGCCACTAATACATACATCATGCCTCTTATCTGCTCTTCTGCTGTAAATATTTCTTGTAAAAAGGCAATTGCCAGCAATGCAATCCATAAGGCTGAAAAACAAAACAACCATGTAAACTCCACGTGAAATAATACAACGGAACAGGCAACAATAAGAAACAGAAGGATGGCTGCACCTATTGTTTGGCGAACCAATTGATTACTTTCCATGTGTTTCAAATCCTTCCATCCATTACTTTAGGGCTTGCAGCCTATTGTTGGAATAGATAAGCGTTTCCTTCAAACCAGCTTCTATATTCGTTTGAGGAGTCCAGTTTAATATCGTTTTTGTTTGTTGATTGCATAATACGCTGTGTCTAATATCTCCTGCCCGTTCTGTTTCATACGTTGTGTCCAGCTCATCTGCAAGTGCAGCGCTTTTCATTTTAACCAAAAGCTCATTGATGGTAATAACTGTGTTGGATGACACATTCACACAAATATTTTCTACAGCTTGCAACGCCTTCACATTAGCAGCTGCCACATCTTTTACATAAATAAAATCCCTTGTTTGCTCCCCATCTCCATAAATGGTGAGCTGTTTATTTTCACTTATCCGTTCTGCAAAAATAGAAACAACTCCACCTTCTCCCTTTGCATCCTGTCTTGGACCATAAACATTACTGTAGCGGAGTATACTAAAGGGCAGCTGATATAACTTATTAGCAAGTTTTAAGTATTGTTCCACTGTCAATTTTGTCAACCCATAAGGAGATTCCGGAATAGTTGGATGTTCCGTTGTAACCGGCAAAAACATCGGATTGCCATAAACAGCAGCAGATGAAGCAAATACGAACTTTTGAACAGATGCTTTTATAGCTGCTTTCATCACATGCAGAGATCCTTTTACATTTACATTTTCATCGTGTAAAATATTGTGCACCGATTCCGCAACACTTACTTGTGCCGCTTGATGAATAATATAATCTGGTTCTAATGAAGCAATAAAATCAATAATGTTCGGATTGGTAATATCGGATTGATATATCTCAACGGGAAGATGAGCAATATTTCTGTAATGTCCGGTAGAAAAATTATCAATAACAATAACTTTATACCCCTCCGCAAGAAGCTCTTCTGCTATATGGGAGCCTATAAAACCTGATCCACCTGTTACGATCACTTTTTTCATTCTTCATCCTCCTAAAATCTTTTGTTATTTTTTCTTATAAAGGTTGTTCAAAAAGTCCGGTAAAAATGACACGTCGAATTTCTTCGTTGGTTTGCTTTTCCGCTTCTCACGTATTAACTAGAGGTTCTTCCACTAAAAACGCTCACGTCCTGTGAGCAACGTGGAAGTCATCACATCCTGTGAAAGGGTGATGCTAAAGGTGAAACCGCCTCGAACTTCTTGGTCCTTTTTATCCTCCTTTTTGAACACGCACTTATAACACTTATCTAAGCAGCGTTGAATAATGATGTTTTAAGCGATTTGCATTTTTATCTGCTTCATAATATTGATGCACATAATCGTATAAGCCCTCACATATAGCATGAATATCATATTGACCTTCTAAATACTCATTTAATCGTTTTGCCAGACTTTGAACAGATTTAGGTTCAATTAATACATCCCTAAACTTACCAAATAGATCTGGGACTCCTCCAACACTTGTGCAAACTACAGGTATCTTTAATGAAATTGCCTCTATTACAACGGTCGGCATTCCTTCCGTATAAGAAGGTAAAGCAAATATCTCACTAGCAAGCAAGTAATCTACGACTAAATCATTTTGAATTTGACCTAATAAGAATAGACGATGATTATATTCAGGGTGCTTTTGTAATAATTCTTTAGCAGGTCCATCTCCTATATAATAGATGACGACATCTTTAGGCAGATTTTCCAAACTTTCTGCGAGTTCAAATATTCCTTTTTCTTTTATTAATCTGCCAACAAAGGTAATAATTCTTTTATCTTCCGGCAGACTCAGGCGTTTTTTTATACTATCTTTCGATGATGAAGACATTTTAAATTTGGATAAATCAATGCCGATAGGAAGGACGATGCTTTTTTTACCTGTTTTTTCTTTTGCTGCATCCGCTAAATGCTGGCCTACTGCAATCACCTGATCAGCCGAAGCAACAGCTTGTTGAAATATCTTTTTTGCACTATTACTAAAAGTCGGATAAACGTGAACATCACTTCCATGTAAGGTTAAAACCCATGATCTTTTCAATTTTTCCGCTACTATTTTGCAAGCACCACCAGATGGCATTGCAAAATGAGCATGGATAAAATCAAATTTCAGTTTTTCAGCTTCAATTATATGTAAGAGCGTATTTGCAATTCTTTTATGTGGCTGGGACCATCTAAGCTGCCCTGGATATGCTCTGTACTTTGGTTTATATACGGTTATGCCATTGCGTTTATACACTTCTGGGCAGCCTGACTGTTGATATTTCTTTTTTATTAGACGAATAATAGGAGGGTTGCATGGTACAGGACAAATCACCGTAACCTCTACACCTAATTTTTTTAAAGCAAGAACTTGAGTCTCATGAAATACTCCGCTTCCAGGCTCAGCTTCACTAGGATAAACACTTGTAATCCATAAAACGTTCATGATCATCTTCCTTTTAATTAATATGGCAATCTTTTAAATGCTTGTTCAAAATAGAGGATAAAAGGACCGAGAAGTTCGAGGCGGTTTACTCCTGAGCATCACCCTTTCACAGGATGATGACTTCCACGTTGCTCACAGGACGTGAGTGTTTTTAGTGGAAGAACCTCTAGTTAATACGTGAGAAACGGAAAAGCAGACCAACGAAGAAATTCGACGTGTCATTTTTACCGGACTTTTTGAACAACCTCTTTAAGTAAATATTTCTTCAAAAGCAAGATATACACAAGGGCACTTGCCGCAACAGATAGTGATAAAACGAAAATAGTGCCGTTATGATAAAAACTGGTGATCCATTTCACTAGATAAGCAATACAAGCAATTACGATTGCCAATAAGAACGGGACTGCAACAGCGTTAACATACTCCCCCCATCGCAAGTGGATTAAATACGCTAACAACCATCTTCCCATTAGAAAATTAACAAAACTTACAACAGCATATGTCCATGCCACCACTTCTAATTGATTGGTTAATACTGCTGTAAATAGAGCAAATCCATATAAAAACATAACGGCAGTATCCCAATAAAATGCGATATTTGCTTTTCCTTTCGCCAATATTACACTGCCATTCGGGTTACTTAAAACTCGAAAAATGCCAACAATTAGCATGATTTTTAAAATTGGAACAGCATCCATCCACTCTTTTCCAAAGAAAGTTGCAATAAACAAATCTGCTACTGCAAATAAACCGATTAATAATGGGAAGGAAAGAAGCGCCAATAATTTTGTCATATATAAAAATCCGTCTACTAACAGTTTTTTTTCATGCTGTACTTTTGAAAAAACTGGAAAGGCTACCCTTGTTACAATCGGATTAATCTTCAGCACGGGAACTGTTACAATTTGATACACTAAGTTATAAATTCCTAATGCTTCCATCCCCATAAATTTCCCTATCAATAACACATCCATATTGCTGCCGATTCTATTAACCATTCTTGACAACAGCTGATACAGGCCAAAGGAAAAAAATTCTTTGCAGCACTTTATGTCAAAAACAAAGCTTGGTTTCCATATCTTTCGGTAGAAGCAATAGTACAATATTCCTTTTAAACTATATAAAACAACTTGGGAAAGTACAAAAGCCATAATAGGTGCGACTATATGTGTAAATAACAACAGTAACAGCAATAAAAAACTACTAATTGCTGATATCGTTTCCAGTTTTCCTATTAGTTGAAAAGACAGTTTTTTTTGCATTAAATACTGTGCCTGCTGGCCAATTGGTGCAATTAAAAACATAAAAGAAAGAAGCCTAACAGCAGGAATTAAAGCATCCTCATGAAAAAAGCTTGCGAAAATTCTACTGCCCAACTGCAAAACAATAAACAACAGAACGCCTAACAGCAAATTCAGCCAAAATAGTGTGGACAATTGCCTGTGGGATGCCTGTTCTTTTTGAATAATGGCAGATCCTAATCCAAGATCCAATATGATTTGGGAAAAAATAATAATGGTTGTAAGCATACCGACCAAACCAAATTCATGTATCGTTAAGGTATTGCCAAGCAGCCAAAATTGAACAATTTGAATTAGTGTAATAATAATGGTAGACAGGCTGGTCCACTTTGCACCTTTCTTAATTTCCGATTTAATGGAAAGCAATTAACGTGCACCTTCTCCTGTTAAAATAACCTTTACTGTTTTTAACAATATTTTTAGTTCCAATTTAAAGGTTAACGTTTTGATATATTCCAAATCATATGTCAGCTTTTCTTTTGGTGTAATATCATATCCACCATTTACTTGAGCCAATCCCGTTAATCCTGGTTTTACGATTAGTCGGTTGGAAAACCCAGCTATTTCCCTATCAAACTTCGCTGTAAAACAAGGTCTCTCTGGTCTAGGACCGATAATCGACATTTCCCCTCTTAATACGGATAAAAGTTGGGGAAGTTCATCAATCCGCGTCTTCCGAATGAAAGCACCTACCTTTGTAACCCGTGGATCATTTGTTTCTGCCCATTTGGCACCATCTTTTTCTGCATCTATTCTCATTGAACGCAATTTAATCAAATGAAAATACTGTCCTCCCTTTCCAACTCTTTGCTGTATATAAAAAGGGGATCCAGGTGTTTCTATCCTAATTAATGCTGCAAATACTACAATGATCGGCATGGAAACCAAAATTCCGATAGTAGCTAAAATGAAATCCAGTGCTCGTTTTACATACAAATAATATTCAACTTGTTTAGGTAAGGCTATTTTAGAACCCTGTACGATTGAATAATCATGAAAGATATTAATACTCTTTTCTGCACGCATAATGCTCACCTCGTAGATTGATAAATGACAAGTTCTTTGTATTCAGTATAGGACGAGATTATGTAGCTACTATTTATGAAATATAAAGGAATGGTAAATGTTTGTAAAAAATCATTGATTGAATGTAAATCTGTATTATTTCTACTTTTGAAAGGTGTTACAGCTAAATGGAGCTAGACAGACTTCACATTTCAGAAAAAACTTATCGTTTCTTACCTAAAAAAAAGCCTTCTACTAGAGAAGGGCTTAAAAGTTTTCTATTAATAGCGAGAATGATTTGCGTTTTTTAGGGATACCTTGAAAAGTGGTTTTGCTCCTCTCGAATAGTCCGCAGGCGGTGAATTCGTTTTACTTAAGATAATAAGCTGCTAACCTTTTTCTCCGTTTAATTTATCTTTAAATTCCCAAAATCCAGGAACGTTATTCACATCGTACATATATAAACAATTTATTACGAATAGTTTCAGTTCTTGGGATAAGTCCTCTCTCTCATGGAAGGTTGTATTGGCAGCTGCTTTTTTCATTTTTGGTTCGAATAGTTGAAGCACTTCTTCCATTGCTTGCCCATCTGTTTTTGATTGCTTCACTAAAGAATATAATGTTCCCATATTAGCTATGCTCCTTTCCTTTTAAGTGATCTTTTTCCAAAATGAATTGTTGAAGGTTTTCTAGCTTTTTATCAATTTTCACTAGTAGGTATAATGATAAACAAATCGGAAAACCAAAATTACTAACAACGGTTATCCACTGTATTAACTCTGTTATATTCATCATGCATCTTCTCCTTCATTTTTAAGTAAGAATTGATGAATCCGTTTTAAAGCTGTTTTATGTGTTTTCGATATATATTGCTGCGACTTATTTAGTTGTAGTGCTATATCTGTGTCCTTGCATTTTTGTACATATGCATAATAAAGAATATTTTGTTGCGCATTCGTTAAAGACTGAATAGCTTTATACAACAATGGATCCTCCACGTACTCTGCTACATTCTCCCGTAAGCCTCTTTTTTCCACATATCGTTCTATTTCTGACTCTTTGTCATCTAATTGATCTTTATACGTACTATTTCCATCGATTTCTTTTTCTGCATCTAATAACAACGGATATCTCGACTTGTATACGTTTTGTTTATGATGAAAATTTACCGCCTTAAAATAAATTGATTTAGATAGATAGGACGTAAAACGGATGGTAAAATAATGTTTTTTAAAAGCTATATCCACCTTGTCCTTATTCGTTTTTGTTGGATGATTAATAGCATCTACTAAAAGTTGATAATGATGTTCTATTTTTAAAAATTCCTGTACGATTTCATTTTCAAAAAGACGGCTATTTTCTTCCCTGAATTTTTTAAATACCTTTGTTTCTGCTCCTGCTTTTCTTTTATTCATTAACAAAACTCCTCTTATAAGGAACGTATGTTCTGTTTTAGTTTCTAAAAAAAGAACTAATCAATGTATAATTAGTCCCGCTTATTGTTCATTATACCATATATACCCTTCTCTTTCCCTTTGTATCTACCATTTTATTTCCTCCTCTCTATTATATAAAGACAAGTTTATCAAGAAAATAACAACCTAAAGGAGAAATATTTTACACTTAAACTACAGGCTTGCTTCAACACATTGGATTCATTAGTTGGTTCCGGCATCGATACCCCCCAAGTACTTATCCTTTTCTTGTTAACCAGCAATGCTTTAAAATATACTAAAATCCCTTTTTATAGGAGGAAATCATGAAAAATCCCTTTATTCCCTTCAGTGTAGCAATGGTTACTCCTTTTTCATCTAACGGAGAAATTGATTTAGATGGTGTTACAGATTTACTAAACTATTATAAAAACCAAGAAGTTCCAGCATTACTTATCAGCGGTTCAACAGGGGAACAGCATTCTATGACTATCCAAGAACGAAGCGACTTCTTTTCGGCAGTGAAAAAAAGCTGCAAAGCAAGAAATGCGTCTTTATGGCGGTGTAGCTGCTGTTCAAACAAAGGATGCCGTTTCACTCGCTCTTGCTGCTGAATAATTGGTAATGAAACTATTGAGATAATACTGTTCCCTCTTTTTAACAACCCTTTCAAACCAATAAAATGAATGTATATTTTTTATCATTCTAGCATAAGGAAAGCAAAAAAGGCGAAAACCGTGTGGTGTCGCTTTCTTGAATGTACCATTTTAACCAAAATCATATATTGAAAATAATAATTAATTACCTTATCATTAAGCTTACTCGAATTTAGATTTGGTCATAATAAAACAGATATCACGAGTAAAATGATATCTGTTAAGAAAATTATCAATATCCTGTGTGTTCATTAATATCACTAATACAATATATATCATTCTCCTCTAAGCTTTCTATTGGAACATTATTACTCATAACAAATCAATGCTCCTTATAAATTACTTGTTATATCTTTAGTTTGGTACTGAGACTACCTTCAAGTTTGTCGTAATATTTTTTTCTTCATCGACGTTCTCATACACAATACAAAATGAAGCGAATTTACCTACCTCAGGTATTATAGGTAATGAAAGTAACACACCTTTTCTTTCAACAGGATCATATTTAATCCCTAATTTTTCAATAGTAGAAATGAAAGCTTGGAAATTTACTGGATCCCAATGACTGGGTGAATGATACTGTGCCACTGTTCTTTCAGGATAGTCACTTGTTTTGACAACTCTTTTAGCAATTGAGTCATAGATATGTAATGACCCTCCCACTCTAGCATTCATTTCAGTAAATATCACTTTACCTGATTCATCGATTAGAGCATCTGCAGAAAGATATCCTCGATATCCAATCTGATTATAAAAATAAGCTAGCTTTTTTCCATAAGTAAGTAACTGAGATAATGATTTTTCTGGAATTCCTCGTAATGGAGCAATTTCCTGTACTAATCTTTGATTTGTGTAACCTAATCGACCGGAACCCGTATTATGGACACCGGAATCATCAGAGAAGAATTCTGCATATATTGTTTGTGAGTTTGGTATATATTCTTCAATAACAACAGGTCTTTTTCCCTGAACAGAAGCCCAATCCCAACGTTTATTTAAATAGTTTTCAATTGTTTTTTCTTCCGAGGATAATCGATATAAGTTTCTCGCTCCCACATGGTTAGTATCTAAATTAAAATCATTTATAACTAACTCATTCCCCACACCTGCACCATTATGTGCTTGTTTAACCATTACGGCACCCTTTTTTTTCAATAGCGATTTTAAAGCTATGTGAGCATCTTCTATTACATGACAAACTTCTCCACGCGCAATTGGAATTCCTGCTGTCGTTGCAAACACACGAAAATACGCTTTATTATTTACCAACTCAACACCATTTTGAGATATAAAATCTATTCCTATCAAGCGATCTTCTAAATTTAATTTTTCAGCAAATCTAGCTATCGCTGGAGATGGCCATAATGGAAATATATATTTTACTTTTTCAAAATTAAACGTTAATTTGTCTATGAACTTATCATCAGTTAAACTGTATGGATCAAAATGTTTACCATTATATCTATTATTAGGCGGAACAAAAACTTGTAATGATTCAAAATTAACACCTGTTAAAGAAGTAACATACTTCAAATAATCTATATTTGGTTCATCGGGTAATATTATTACATCTCCATCCTCAGCAAACCAAATAGCTCTATGCGAAAAAATTCGATCATCACTGCTCATTTTTAAAATTGAATGTTCGATATGATTCCCAATTATTATTTTCACTTAGTATAATCCTCCAAACCACCTTCTCTAACTGTATCAAGAGTGAAGCAATGGAAACCTCCTCCAAAAAGTCTTCTATGGCGATGTCTTACTGGTATAACATTGAATTTTTCATTCTCCAACGTTCTTATTAACTCTACACAATCTTCATTAACTAGTACCGTTTCTGAGTTGATAGATAATACATTTAGGTCAATGTATGGACTAGTCAGCAATAAATCACCATCATCATATACTGGAAAATTACCTTTTTTGGGTTCAGGGGGAACTATCACTTTCCATTTATTAAATGGTTCAGGTAACATATCTCTTATCCCTTCATGTCTAGCTAGAAAAACTCCAGGACGCAAAGCTAATAACATACTATCAATATGGTTATCACTCATTCTATAAATGCGGTGAATTCTGAATCTATTATTAAAATGTCTTTCTAACCAATCACATGCCAAAGCGTGATTTTCATTTGAAATATTAACAATAATGTCTTTGCCTAGTCTTAAACATTGTGCCCCATCTAACATCATCTCAAAACCTACATCAAATGGAGATGGAGTTTGATTTTCAATTACCTCAGTTGGTCCGCCAAGAGTGGTCTCTAAATCACGTGCGTATGATTGATCAAAAGACATATCTGTTAAAATAGGTCTAGGCATAGTTGTCCAAATAGCACCTTGCTTAAAATAATTCATAAAAATAGGAGCCAATAATCTAGTCTCCAAATAACGTGATCTTATAGCTGGAGGTGTTTCAATGATTTCATCTCCCAGAATTAATGTATTATCACGTACATTTAAAGCTGGTACAGGAGCACTTTCCCAACCAAAACCACCTATATTGTTAACGTTATATGGTAAATTAATTGGTCTGTGTACACGAACACCCTGAGATTCCAATATTTCAACTAAGTTTTCTACATCTTCATTCAGTTCATCAACATACTTCTTTTTTATATTAAATTTTAAGCTGTTTTTTTCAAGAAGATTAGAGCTATTTAATCGGGGGTACGCCCAATCAGATTTAAATAAATTCTCATGAAAGAATATATCAAAAGAAAGATCCCTCTCATGTGATATATAATTAAAAGCAGATCCGACAATAATTTCTTTAAGAGAAGACCAATCATCATAACTGTTTAATTTCATCAAAATACCCTCCTGATTATTTTTTCTGAATAATCAGATATAGTCAAAAAAATTTAACTATATCTGATTCATGCTTAATATTAATTCTAGTGATCATATGTCATGACCTGGTCACCTCCTTTAATGAAGACGATAATATTACTTGTCTAAAAAAGTAACAGGCAATTTGTCTATACAACGAACAGTAGCCGTTTTTCTTCTAGTAGGTGTTCTCACCAACTTGAGGCTATTTGAGCTATATAATAAAGATAAGACTAGTTCACGCACTGCTAGTTTTCCAAATATAGTTCCTACACAACTGTGTGGTCCCCACCCAAATCCTAAATGTTTATTTTTTTTTCTATCAAGAATTATTTCATCTGGATTAGGAAAGGCTTCTGGATCTCTATTAGCAGCAGCAAGTAATGTTAATACGATGTCCCCTTCTTTAATTACCGTATCTCTAAGCGTAAGTGTTTGAGTAGCAAAACGACTTGTTCCTTGAGCAGGGCCATCAAAACGAATTAACTCATCTATTCCAGAATCAATTAAATCTTCATTTTTAAATTGTTCTAGTACACTAGGGTTATCTAATAAAGTTAATAAAACATTTCCAAAGATAGCGTATAAAGTTCCAAAACTTGCATTAAACATAGTTCCAGTAGTATTTCTTATATAATGCATTGGAACATTAGCCTTTTGGCTATTTTTCTTTATATAAGGTAATATCCCTGTATTCCCTTCTGAAGCAAACCACGTATCGGCAAGTCCATTAAGTTTTTCTCTTGCTTTTTGACCAGGTTCAAAGTTCTCAGGCGATAGTCCTGAATCCATTTGAAGTGCAATTGCGTCAGATATTTCGACATACAAGTCTAAGTCTGGCTCTTCAACGCCTAACAATATGGATGTAAGGGTAAGAGATAAAGGCGCAGAAACCTCTTTCATCCAATCAAATTCTGTTTCCCTATAATTTTTTTTGAATTGTTCTTCTATGACACTACGAACTCTATAACGTATGTCTTCAATGTCTTGTGAATTAAATGCTCGCATCATAAGAGATTTCAGGGACACATTTTCCGGCGGATCTAATGATTGCAGATTTTGTTTAACTTTAGGTACTTCTCCTCTAGTCCTTGCAAACAAATTTGAATTTCGTAAAACATACATACAATCATCGTGACGAGTTAACACCCATGATTTCATTTGTTCATGCCAAAAAATAGGAAATTCTTCTCTTAGTTTTTTATATATTGGATAAGGATTTAAAAGTGTATCAGGTTCTAAAGGATTATAATGGGGTTTTACATCACTAATCATTAAATAACCTCTTTTCCATCTGTATTTTTTCAATATATTATAATATTAGACAAAAAAAACCATAATCCTTTTTAAATGTTTAAATTTTTAGAATTATCACTTTTATAAAGCCGAATATACATCAACGCACTGATAATGGCAAAAAATAGAATTATACCAAAAATTCCAATAGGATTAATCCATTCTGATAAAAACACAGTTAAAGGAGCAAAAAACCTTCCAATTGTAAATTGTAAATTAGAGGCTCCCATATACATTCCTCTTGCATCTTTTGGAGCATAGTCACTAACAAAATTTTCTAATACTGGAGCTCTAACAATTTCACCGAAGGTAAAAATAATAGTCAATAAAAATAACAACCAAATATTCTCCGTTAAACCAACTAGAAAAATTCCTCCTCCAGCTAAAATAGAAGAAAGAATAAAAACATTACGATCTTCCCAATTTTTCAGCCATTTTGTTACTGGAATAACAAATAAAACAAATAAAAGACCATTTAAACCAAGTATCCACCCAAAAATTTCATTACTATTAAGCATATAGGTCCAGTTATGCCAATTAATAAGATTTTGAGCTGGGACATAATTTATTACATAAATTGATAAATAGAGATCCAACTGCATAGTAGTAATTACAGCGAAAACTCCTCCCAAAATATATAATATAAAAACTCTATCTAATAAAATGCCGCCATACCCTTTCCACTCACTTCTTAAAATATTTGGAATAGAAGTCATTTTAAATTCTTTCTTTGTAAAATTAGGAAGAGATTCGTGAACCTTTATATAGATAGCTATTGAATATAAAAACATCACTAATGTACATACCCATAGTAATTGACTCCTATATTGAAAAAAGAATATTGCTCCTAGAGATGGACCTAAAACTGCACCAATATTCTTAGCAGTGATAAAGGTTGCAAATATTTTTTTCCTTTCTTTTTCCAATGCTAGATCAGCAACCATAGCTGAACTTGCTGGTCTATATAAAGCCCCTCCCAAACTAATACCTAAAAACGCTATATAATCTATCCAGTAGTTAATTGATAATGAAAATAACACAAACATAATTGTTTGTATTAGGGAACCTAACAACATAGTATAGCGTCTTCCTAATTTATCAGATAAATTTCCTCCTACAATATTTCCTATAATGCTAAAAAGCGGTGGAATTGTCATTAACAGCCCAGCAACATGATTCCCTAAAGATTTACTAAAATAAATAGCAATAAACGGAAAATACATCCAATAAAGTAAGTTAAATAAAGTTTCTCCGCATAATCTGATTTTCAAATTAATGTCCCATTGACTTATTTTCATGTTATCCATTCCCCCTAATATTTGTAATAACATAATTATTTCATCGGTATAGATA
>JBDNRM010000024.1:0-15163 GCA_047718615.1 Bacillus sp. (in: firmicutes)
AATTTATTGATACAGAATTTATGAAAACCGAATTAATGATAAGACGTTTTTTCTTGCAACTTTTGTGGAAAACTAAAAAGTATAGTTTTTTATATTGATTAAAGTATTTTAGAGGAGAGTCGAGAAAGCGTTCTCTATTACTTAGTTAGTATAACATAAATAATCTTAATGAAGGATGCAATTAGTCTTTTAAAAGGAAAGGGTGGCTTAAATGGCTTCTAAAACACAGAAGGCACAGTTAGATGTGAAATCACAGCTTGAACAAGTGGAAAATCAATTCCAAACACTTCAGATTTTAAATGAAGAGGGCGAAGTTGTTAATGAATCTGCAATGCCGGATTTAAGTGATGAGCAATTACAAGAGCTTATGACTCGTATGGTATACACTCGCATTCTTGATCAACGTTCTATCTCTTTAAACAGACAAGGACGCTTAGGGTTTTATGCACCAACAGCTGGTCAAGAAGCCTCTCAATTGGCTTCCCAATTTGCTTTAGAAAAAGAAGATTTTATTCTGCCAGGATATCGTGATGTTCCTCAGTTAATCTGGCACGGACTTCCATTACATCAAGCATTCTTGTTCTCTCGTGGACATTTCTTAGGAAATAAAATGCCTGAAGGTGTAAACGTAATTTCCCCTCAGATTATCATTGGTGCACAGTATGTTCAAACTGCTGGTGTAGCTTTAGGGATGAAAAAACGCGGGGCACAAGCAGTAGCCATTACTTATACAGGTGACGGCGGGGCTTCACAAGGTGATTTCTATGAAGGAATTAACTTTGCTGGTGCTTTTAAAGCTCCTGCAATCTTTGTGGTTCAAAACAACCGTTTTGCTATTTCAACACCTGTTGAAAAACAATCTGCTGCTAAAACGATCGCACAAAAAGCAGTTGCTGCAGGTATCCCTGGAATTCAAGTAGATGGTATGGATGCATTAGCAGTATATGTTGCTACAAAAGAAGCACGTGAAAGAGCTGTTAATGGCGAAGGACCAACTTTAATTGAAACATTAACGTACCGTTATGGTCCACATACAATGGCTGGAGATGACCCAACTCGCTACCGTACAGCAGATTTAGACAGCGAATGGGAAAAGAAAGATCCATTAGTACGCTTTCGCAAGTTCCTTGAAAACAAAGGCATCTGGAGTGAAGAAAAAGAAAATGCAGTAATCGAACGTGCTAAAGACGAAATTAAAGAAGCAATCAAACTTGCTGATGGCGCACCAAAACAAAAAGTTACAGATTTAATGAATATAATGTATGAAGAGCTACCAGCTAACTTAAAAGAACAATATGAAATTTATGCAGCAAAGGAGTCGAAGTAAGCCATGGCGCAAATGACTATGATTCAAGCAATCACTGATGCGTTACGCACAGAATTACGCAACGATTCGAATGTATTAGTATTTGGGGAAGATGTTGGTGTAAACGGCGGTGTATTCCGTGCTACAGAAGGTCTTCAAAAAGAATTCGGTGAGGATCGTGTATTTGATACTCCACTAGCAGAATCTGGAATTGGTGGTTTAGCAGTTGGTCTTGGTTTACAAGGCTTCCGTCCAGTGCCTGAAATTCAATTCTTTGGATTCGTTTATGAAGTAATGGACAGTATCTCTGGTCAAATGGCACGTATGCGCTACCGTTCAGGCGGTCGCTACCATTCACCAGTAACAATACGTTCTCCATTTGGCGGCGGTGTTCATACACCAGAACTGCATGCAGACAGCTTAGAAGGATTAATGGCACAACAACCTGGTCTAAAAGTTGTTATTCCATCAACACCTTATGATGCAAAAGGATTATTAATTTCCGCTATTCGTGATAACGATCCGGTTATTTTCTTAGAGCATATGAAATTATACCGTTCATTCCGTCAAGATGTACCGGAAGAAGAATACACCATTCCATTAGGAAAAGCGGATGTAAAACGTGAAGGGAAAGACCTTTCTATTATTACTTATGGAGCAATGGTTCAAGAATCCATTAAAGCTGCAGAAGAATTAGAAAAAGAAGGCTTTTCAGTAGAGGTAGTTGATTTGCGTACAATCAGCCCGCTTGATATTGAAACAATTATTTCATCTGTTGAAAAAACAGGAAGAGCAGTTGTTGTACAAGAGGCGCAAAAACAAGCTGGTATTGCAGCAAATGTTGTAGCTGAAATCAACGATCGTGCGATTCTTAGCTTAGAAGCACCAGTGCTACGTGTGACAGCACCTGACACGGTATTTGCGTTTACTCAAGCAGAAACAGTATGGCTTCCAAACTTTAAAGATATTGTAGAAACTGCTAAAAAAGTTCTAACTTTCTAATATCGGTTTCGTTAATCATCACATAAGAAATTTAATAACAAATTTGTAATAACTGTAGGAGGTTGAATTATATTGGCTTTTCAATTTAGATTGCCTGATATCGGTGAAGGAATTCACGAAGGCGAAATTGTAAAATGGTTTGTAAAACCAGGTGACAAAGTTCAAGAAGATGATGTGCTTTGTGAAGTTCAAAATGATAAAGCAGTAGTAGAAATCCCATCTCCAGTTGAAGGTACTGTAGAAGAAGTGTTAGTAGAAGAAGGTACTGTAGCTGTAGTTGGCGATGTACTAATTACATTTGATGCACCTGGATACGAAGACCTTCAATTTAAAGGTGACCATGGTGATGAAGAAGCACCAAAAGCTGATGCAAAAACAGAAGCACAAGTTCAATCAAGTGCTGAAGCTGGTCAAGATGTAAGCAAAGAGCCTGTTGAAGCGAAAGCTCCTGAAGCTGCTGAAGTGGATCCGAACAAAAGAATCATTGCAATGCCTTCTGTACGTAAACATGCCCGTGAAAAAGGTGTGGATATCCGTACGGTTTCCGGATCTGGTAAAAATGGAAGAGTTACAAAAGAAGACATTGATGCTTTCTTAAATGGTGGAGCAAAAGTTGAAGCAACTCCTGAAGCTGCTCCTGCTGAAACTACTGCAGCACCGGCTCCAGAAGCACCGGCAACAGTATCTATTCCAGAAGGCGAATTCCCAGAAACTCGCGAAAAAATGAGTGGAATTAGAAAAGCTATTGCAAAAGCGATGGTTAACTCGAAACATACTGCACCACATGTAACGTTAATGGATGAAATTGAAGTATCCAAACTTGTGGCTCATCGCAAAAAATTCAAAGATGTTGCTGCTGCAAAAGGCATTAAATTAACGTTCTTGCCATATGTTGTTAAAGCATTAACTAGTGCTTTAAAAGAATTCCCAGCATTAAATACATCATTGGATGATGCAACGAGTGAAATCGTTCATAAACATTATTACAATATCGGAATTGCTGCAGACACAGAAAAAGGTCTATTGGTTCCTGTTGTAAAAAATGCAGATCGCAAAGGTATCTTTAATATTTCGAATGAAATTAATGAACTAGCTGGAAAAGCAAGAGAAGGTAAATTAGCTCCTGCTGAAATGAAAGGTGCTTCTTGTACGATTTCTAACATTGGATCAGCTGGTGGACAATGGTTTACTCCAGTAATTAATCACCCTGAAGTAGCTATTCTTGGTATTGGTCGAATTGCTGAAAAAGCAATTGTAAAAGATGGAGAAATTGTTGCTGCTCCTGTACTAGCACTTTCTTTAAGCTTTGATCACAGAATGATTGATGGAGCAACAGCTCAGAATGCAATGAATCACATTAAACGTTTATTAAACGATCCAGAACTATTGTTAATGGAGGCGTAAGAGTATGGTAGTTGGAGATTTTCCTATTGAAACGGATACTATAGTCATTGGTGGAGGTCCTGGTGGATACGTTGCAGCAATTCGTGCAGCACAATTAGGACAAAAAGTAACAATTGTAGAAAAAAACGTGCTTGGCGGAGTTTGTTTAAATGTTGGGTGTATCCCTTCAAAAGCATTAATTGCTGCAGGTCATCGTTATGAAACAGCTAAACATTCTGATGATATTGGAATTACAGCTGAAAATGTAAAAGTTGATTTTACTAAAGTTCAAGAATGGAAAGCCGGAGTTGTTAAAAAACTTACTGGCGGAGTAGAAGGGCTTTTAAAAGGAAATAAAGTAGATATTGTTAAAGGGGAAGCATATTTTGTTGATGCCAATACTTTAAAAGTAATGGATGAAAAATCTTCTCAAACATATACATTTAAAAATGCTATTATTGCAACTGGATCTCGTCCTATTGAAATTCCAGCATTTAAATATACAAAACGTGTACTTGATTCTACTGGAGCTCTTGCTCTTGAGTCGATTCCTGAAAAAATTGTAGTAATCGGCGGAGGGTATGTAGGTACTGAGCTTGGTGGTGCCTATGCTAACTTTGGAACACAAGTTACTATCTTAGAGGGTGCTGACGAAATCCTTGGTGGATTTGAAAAGCAAATGTCTGCATTAGTTAAACGTAACTTAAAGAAAAAAGGTGCAGAAATTATTACAAAAGCAATGGCTAAAGGTGTGGAAGAATCTGACACTGGAGTTGTTGTAACATATGAAGCAAAAGGTGAAGAGAAAAAAGTCGAAGCTGATTATGTATTTGTAATGGTTGGAAGAAAACCAAATACAGATGAACTAGGTCTTGAACAAGTCGGCATTGAATTAGCTGACCGCGGACTAGTTAAAACAGATAAACAATGCAGAACAACTGTAAGCAATATTTTTGCTATTGGTGACGTAATTGAAGGACCACCACTAGCACATAAAGCTTCTTATGAAGGTAAAATTGCAGCAGAAGCAATTGCTGGACATCCTGCAGAAATTGATTATCTTGGAATTCCTGCTGTTGTATTCTCAGAACCAGAATTAGCAACAGTTGGTCATACAGAAAAAAGTGCAAAAGAAGCTGGCCTAGAAATAAATGCATCCAAATTCCCATTTGCTGCAAATGGCCGTGCACTTGCTCTTAATCAAGGGGAAGGCTTTATGAAGCTTATCACTCGTAAAGAAGATGGTTTAGTTGTCGGTGCTCAAATTGCTGGCCCTAGCGCATCTGATATGATTGCAGAACTTGGCTTAGCAATCGAGTCTGGAATGACTGCAGAAGATTTAGCAATGACTATCCATGCTCATCCAACACTTGGAGAGATCACAATGGAAGCTGCAGAAGTTGCAATCGGAAGCCCAATCCATATTATTAAATAATTATTTTTTCAAAAACCCACTTTTTATAAGTGGGTTTTTTTGTATGGGAATAAGGGGATTTAAGTAAAAGCACGAAATACACAGATAAACAAATTAGCAGGTCTTTACACTAGGATATTCAAGAATATGCGGTTTTTAGGTGTTGATGCACTTTCTCTTTTCCTTTAGAAAAGCATAAAAGGGAAATTATTCTCGTTAAAAAACAGGCTTAATAAGAAAGCGAGAAGGGTATTAAAAGAAAAACAATAACAATGGACCAAGAAAGTAAAAAGGAATATTTTTTTAAATGCGAAGAATATATTAGCCCATTATTTAAACCTCAATCAAGTTAATTGAAAACGCTTGACAGTTTACTGCTGCAACAGCAGCTCAGATTCCCATGAACAAACACCAACATTGTAGTAGAACCCAAAAACCTCCACACTAATTATATTCACATCATGGCGCATGGAAAGAAGGGCTACCAGTTTTATTTTATGTCCATGTTTAAATTAAGGAGCAGTCAGAATACACGAAAGACTTCCATGGGAATGCGAGAAAGACGAGACCCAGCAGTGAAACGAGGAAGCTCGTAGATGAGCCCACAGGAAAGCGAAGTGTATTCCACCTGCGGAACCCTTTTTTCATATTGAAAGGTTGTTTATCATATACTACTACTAATATAAATAATCGATCGAAGAGAAATGATTATAGAAAAAGGTGGTGAAGTTCCTTGAAGATTTATACAGCAATTCTCTTACAGTTGATATTATGGAGTGGATATTCAATCGTGGAATGGATGTCTAAATATGATCTAGTTATGTATAAAATTTTAATGTTTGCCGTATTTTTATATTTAGCAATCACCATTGGGAATTATATTGTTAAATCGCCGAGGAAAACGATGTTTGCTACCTTTATTAGCCTTGCCATCTATGGTTCATTTCAGATGATTATGAGTATTGTTACTTTAACATAATTAGAAACAGAAAAGCTGTACATAAACTAACAAGAATCATGACGAGTCAAATAAAACAGTGCTTTTGCAAACAGAGAAAGCCAGCGTAAAGGGATAAAAAAATACTCCGTTACAAATAAAGTACCAATCGGAATATCTGCATACCCTACAAAATTTGATAAAAAAATACTCCGTTACAAATAAAGATCCCCACCACAATGCATGCCTAATTTGAAACCAGGGAGCAGTCGAAATACACGAAGGCTCCTTATGAGATTAGTTGGACAGTGTGACTCGCAGGAGTTCACACCGAAAAGGCTCGAGCATAGCCCAAGGAAAGCAAAGTGTATTTTGAATAAGAACTATTATTATTCGAGCGTGTGCATTACCTATTTTTCAGAGTAGACACCCATGCAACTAAATTTGCACAACTGCATATAAAAAGAGAAATAGATTTCTTAGATTTTATAAGCAGGGAGCAGTCAGCATACGCGAAGACTCCCGCGGGAATGCGAGAAAGACGAGACCCCGCAGCGCAGCGAGGAGGCTCGGCGCTCGCCCGCAGGAAAGCGAAGTGTATGCTGGCTGTGGACTTATCGAGAGAGCAAAAGCTTTTTTTTAGTGCAGCTTTTTGAAAAATTCACCGTTTATATTTTCATCAGATTCACTTTTCCAGTAGCAACATTCTGAAAGGCAATAGCAATTCTTATCTAGTACTATTCTTTTTTTTAATCGACTTTTTAAAATAACTTGCAAAGACTGTGTAGATTGCAAAAATTAATAGAAAAAAGCAAATAAACGTAAAAACAAAGGGAATAAAATGGATTTTGGTTGTTTGTTCAAAAGGAGATTGAAACTGTACTTCTAAAGGATAAAGATCAGCATTCTGTGGCAATTCGACTTTTTGTTCAGCAAAAGGTATAGGACCGCCAAACACTAAGGCATCTTTTGGTTCCAATGGTTTTTTTTCGAGATATTGTTTAAAGATAAATGGAGAACTGAAACTTATAATAAGACTTATTACAGCAATAATAGTGACTCTTTTCATTAACGAAAACTCCAATCAAAAATAGGGATGGGACATTAAAACAAAAGAGCTGTGTTTAATTAACTTTTATTAACGGTTAGGCACAGCTCTTTTTTAACTAATTTAATCTATAACTTATCGAATCGCTCGATGCTCTTTAATAACACGAAGTTTTTTAAAGTCATAATCTTCTGGTCCCTGTACAGGTAATCCAGCTTCCATATTTCTTTTTATATATTCTAAATTATCTTCTGTAATAATTTCGCCTGGGATAAAAATAGGTATGCCTGGTGGATACACCATAATAAATTCAGCAATTACTCTTCCAACAGAATCATCAAAATTAACCAATTCTGTTTCAGAATAAAAGGCATCTCTTGGTGTTAATGCTAAAACAGGAATATTAGGAAGCATTACTTTTGCTTCCACTCTGCCAGCTTGATAATGATATTTTTCTGAAAGCTCTTTTAATGCTTTGATTAGAATCGTCGCTTCTTTTTCTGTATCGCCTGGAGTGATAATGCAAAGCACATTGTATAAATCAGACATTTCTACTTCAATCTTATAATGTCTTCGCAGCCATTCTTCTGCATCGTGACCAGATATACTTAAATCTTTTACCGAGATAATAAGCTTTGTTGGATCATAATCATAGGCGATATTGGATTCTACTATTTCTGCTCCAACACAATATAGATGATCGATATCGTTGATTTGTTGACGAATACTTTGAGCAAGGGCGATTGTTTGATCAAGAAGCTGTTTACCCTCTGTTGCTAAACGTTTTCTTGCGACATCTAAGGATGCAAGCAATAAATACGAAGTACTAGTAGTTGTCAGCATGCTTAAAATGGTCTGAACTCTTTTATGATTAACAAGCTTACCTCTAACATTAAGAATAGAGCTTTGTGTCATTGAGCCTCCAAGTTTATGAACGCTTGTGGCAGCGATGTCTGCTCCTGCTTGCATGGCGGAAAGCGGCAGTTCATCATGAAAATGAATATGAACCCCATGAGCTTCGTCTACAAGCACAGGAATGTCATAAGAGTGTGCTAGCTCTACTATTTTTTTTAAGTCTGCAGATATGCCGAAATAAGTTGGATTAATAACTAATAACCCTTTTGCATCTGGATGAAGTTCTAAAGCGTGCTGTACAGATTCAATGGTAATTCCATGAGAAATACCTAAATTTTTATCAATCTCTGGATGTATAAAAACAGGAATAGCACCTGCGAAAATAATCGCGGACATAATAGATTTATGCACATTTCGTGGGACGATAATTTTATCACCTGGTCCACAAACACTCATAATCATCGTCATAATTGCACCACTAGTACCTTGAACAGAAAAAAAGGTATAATCTGCTCCAAATGCTTCTGCTGCCAAAATTTGTGCTTGTTTAATTATTCCTTTTGGCTGATGAAGATCATCAAGTGGTCCAATATTAATTAAATCGATTGAAAGGGCGTTTTCCCCAATAAAGTTTCGAAATTCAGGATCCATTCCATTTCCTTTTTTATGACCAGGAATATGAAATTGAACAGGGTCTTTTTTTGCATGCTCCAATAAACCGTGGTATAACGGTGTTTCGTGTTGTGACAATTTATTTCCACACCTCTTTATTCTCTATATATTTAGTTTCAATCTGTTCATTTTTCATTGTATTATTTGCACAATGATTCCATAAAACAAATGAATTATAGCACTTTTTAAATTCTTTGCATACAATTAGTTTTTACTATCTGTGAAAGAATTATTTTACCCTTTCTTTTTCAGATGAAAACATAAGGTTTTTTTAGGAAAATAATAGTTATTTTCAACTTATTAAGTAAGAAAAAAATTACGTTTTACATTAAATGATTCATCATCTACAATAGAATGCATTAGGGAAGACTTATAAATATGTAGAAAAGGGTGTTTAAATGGAATATCAATATCCAATAGATATAGATTGGTCGACGGATGAGATAATTACGGCTGTTAAATTTTTTGAGTGTATTGAGCAAGCTTATGAAAAAGGTGTTAACAGAAATGTATTAATGGATCAATATCGTCTTTTTAAAGTAATTGTTCCTGGGAAATCGCAAGAAAAAAAAGTTTGCGGTGAATTTGAAGAAATCAGTGGTTATTCTTCTTATAAAACGATTAAGAAAGCGAAAGAAGCTAAGGATGATATAGTAATCAAGATGCCTTAGTCTGAGAAAGCAGTACATATAGCAGTGAGATGGTTTATTTGGCTCATGGAAGCATGTTGTTGAGCATGTTTATATTTTATTGTACATAGTATGAAAAGGAGTGTTATGCCTTGTCTAGAAGGTTATAATGCTCTTTTTTGTATATAGTGAGTTTTTCTTTGGATGAAGTAAAAACTTTCTCATTGCGAGAAAATATTTAACGGAGGAGCTTTCCCTTAGGTTTTCATGTATGCTCAGGCTTCCCTGAAAAGAGGGTTTGTCTCTCTCAATGGGGTCCGCAGCCGGAATACACTTCGCTTTCCATGGGGCGGGCGCCGAGCCTCCTCGGAGTAAGCTCGAGGCCACTGAAAAACTGATTGTTTTTGAAAAAATATCGAATTATTGTCTATATACAGCTGATAAATATCTTTGGAATTCTATATATAGTAGGTGAGTCGCTTCTTTTTCTTTCTTTACGGACTTTTTCAGTGGCCTCGTAAACTCCTGCGGGGTCTCGCCTGTCCCGCAAATCCCATAGGAGTCTTCGTGTATTCCGGCTGCTCCCTGCTTCAACTAACCAAAAACTTAGAGAAACTGCTTATTTCATGTACCATAGTGCAAATTTTGTTAGCATGAGTGGCTTCCCTGAAAAGAGGGTTTGTCTCTCTCAATGGGTCCGCAGCCGGAATACACTTCGCTTTTCATGGGGCGGGCGCCGAGCCTCCTCGGAGTAAACTCCTATGGATCTCGTCTGTCCCGCAAATCCCATAGGAGTCTTCGTGTATTCCCGCCGCTCCCTGCTTCAACCTATCAATGGAACTTTTTATTTGTTTTTTTATTGTAAAGACATTTTATAGAAAGGTAGCAGTGTTTCTAATGTGTTTCCAACAAGCTGCATGAATGCTTTGCCATCTTGTAAAATGGGGTCATTTGCTGCAATATGGCGGCCAACTAGAAATTCGGCTTTTTTTACATCACGAAAACGTTCTAGTGCTTTCGTTAGATTCACTTCTTTAAAGTTGACAGCATCTTTTTTTGTATGATCGAGTGAAATAACGTAATCGTCTGGAATAGCTTCTTGCATCGTTTCGATATTTTCTAGAAATGTACGTGCAATTTCTTTTTTATTAGGCAGTTCATATATATAAGCTAACCAGATAAATACGTGATCATCAAACAGTCCGATTTGGAAGTGTGGATGTTGTTTATATCCACGTTTATTCGCAGCTAATGCAAGCCAAGTATCTTTAGGGGGATTAACTGTTCGTCTTGCATGTCGTGCAATATGTAAGAACATCTCGTTTCCTATTTTTCCTGAAAGGTCATCTGCTGCTACGGAGCCGATCGTACGGAATTTAGGCTGAATTCGCTCCTGAATAGCTTGCATTCTGTCATCAAGTCCTTCAATTGAAAACGTATCAAAATCTTTTCTGTTAAATCCTTCAAATTGCATAGTTCTAACTCCTTTATTAAGTTTATATCTTGTATAAATGGGTATTAAAAATATCAAGCAAGTTTAAATAGACATCTCGAAAACCTCTTTAGCTTAACCGCATGTTCTACATAGAAATATCATTCTTTCTTAATCAATTATTTATTCTCTTTAGGCTATTTAAGAATTCGATAAAAATAGCACGATTTGGCGAATAAAAAGCTATTTTGTCTACTCAACTTGTTGTCCAATAGTTTAGCATATAAAGCGTTTTTATTGAAGGAAAGAGGACTTTTAGGTTATAGCACATATTTGTTGCAAGGAAAGTGATTTCAACATATGATATAAGAAATCATTAGAAACATAAGTCGATGGAAGGGGTGTACTGTCAAGTGAAACAATTAATGAATTTAGCGAAGACCAAAAAAGTGGAAAGAGAAAAAAGAGCTGTTCTTCGATTAGAAATGGACTATGAGTTGGCTACTTTATTTGATGCTATGAACGAAAAGAATGAAATGCAAAAAAAGGAAAGTAAGCAAAAGCTTGAGAGAATTAGACAGGAACTTCTAAGACTTAAAGCTTTATAATGTAACTATCGTTTGATAATCATAAATGTAGCCGGCAGTAATGCAGGAAGCATTTATGATTTTTACTTTATTCTAACTGCGTGTTCAAAAAGGAGGATAAAAAGGACCAAGAAGCTCGAGGTGGCTTCACTTTGAGCATCTGCCTTCCACAAGATATGGTGACTTCAAAATTGCTTACAAGAAATGAGCGTTTATAGTTGAAGATCCTCTAGTTAAATAAGTGAGAAGCAAAAGATGAGCCAACGAAGAAATTCGACGTGTCTTTTTACCCGACTTTTGAACAACCTTTTCAAAGAAAATTTTCTCCTGTCTTGAAAGGATAATATTGGAGGGGAAATGACTTGATGCATGAGAATCAATGCAGTAAGCTAAAATATAAAAGAAGCAAAGAAGTAAATTTTACATAGAAAAAATACAATAAGGATGGGGAATATGACAAATTGGCGTGAAGTGGATATATTAGCTAAAGAATGGATTAAAGAAGCTGGAGAAAGAATTAAAGCTTCCTTTTCAAAAGAGTTATTGATTGAAACAAAAACCAATAAAAATGATTTAGTAACAGAGATAGACAAAGGAACCGAAGATTTTCTTATAAAAAAAATTAATCAAAACTTTCCAGATCATCGAATACTAGGGGAAGAAGGACTGGCAGAAGAAATAGAAGATTTAAAAGATGTCGTCTGGATTATAGACCCAATTGATGGCACGATGAATTTTGTTCATATGCAGCGGGATTTTGCGATTTCGATTGGGATTTATGAAGATGGCATAGGAAAGATAGGGTTGATTTACGATGTGGTGGCAGATGAACTTTATCATGTAAGAAAAGGAAATGGTGTATATATGGACGATATTCCATTGGCTCCATTAGAGGAAACTACTGTCGAGAAAGGAATTATTGGATTAAACGCTACTTGGGTAACGGAGAACAAGCGGATTGATCCATCCATTTTGGCACCGTTAGCAAAGGATGCAAGGGGAACGAGATCATTCGGTTCTGCGTGTTTGGAACTGGCTTATATCGCGTCAGGCAGAATGGATGCTTATATTACGTTAAGACTTTCTCCATGGGATTATGCCGCAGGAAAAATTATGATAGAAGAACTTGGAGGCATGGTGACTTCTTTGCGAAATGAACCATTAGATATGTTGAATCAAAATTCTTTTTTTGCATGCAAACCAGGTCTGCATCAGGAAATACTAGAGAAATATTTAAATAACGGCGATTGGTAAGATACCTTTTTAGCAATAGTGGGAGTGAGCGACTAAGTTCATTACACTATTGCTTTTTTATTTTAGTGTTGCAAAAGAAAAATGACTGCGTGCTGTATGAAAAATCAGGGGGATTTTTGCAGCATTTTTTTTTGCTGTAGCTTTTTTTTCTTGCGCGAAGCAAATAATACAATAATGGTAAATAATAGAAAACAAGTGACAGCTCCTTTTATACTACGCTCGACAATGCAAATTCCTGCGCATAAAAAGCTGGCTGTCGCAAATATTTTATAAAAATAAAATGGTCCATACTCTTCTTTCATAAACCTCGTCCTTTTAACAGTTTTTGATAAAAAAATTAGCGAAAGTTGGTAAAAATAACGGTTCCAATCTATCTTTTTTTATTTTACAATAAAAAGCCTTTAGGTTTCTAGTATATTATATGGTATAATGACTCAGTTATAAGGTGTAAAATAATGAAAAATAGATAGACCATTTATTAGGTAGGAGTGAAATTTTTGAAAATTAGAGAAGATATTCGTAATATTGCAATTATTGCCCACGTTGACCATGGTAAAACAACGTTAGTGGATCAGCTGTTAAAACAGTCTGGAACTTTCCGTACAAATGAGCATGTTGAAGAACGTGCAATGGATTCAAATGATCTTGAGAGAGAACGCGGTATTACAATTTTAGCAAAAAATACGGCGATTCAATATAAAGATAAACGCATTAACATCTTAGATACACCTGGACATGCTGACTTTGGTGGAGAAGTAGAACGTATCATGAAGATGGTAGATGGAGTATTGTTGGTTGTAGATGCTTATGAAGGCTGTATGCCACAGACTCGTTTTGTATTGAAAAAAGCATTAGAGCAAAAATTAACACCTATTGTTGTGGTAAATAAAATTGACCGTGACTTTGCGCGCCCTGCAGAAGTAGTGGATGAAGTAATCGATTTATTTATTGAATTAGATGCTACAGAAGAACAATTAGAATTCCCTGTTATTTATGCGTCAGCTATTAATGGTACTGCAAGTGTTAATCCTGAAAAACAAGATGAAAACATGCAATCATTATATGATGCAGTTGTTGAGCATATTCCTGCTCCTGTTGACAATCGTGAAGAGCCTCTTCAGTTCCAAGTAGCACTTCTTGACTACAATGATTATGTAGGAAGAATTGGGGTTGGCCGTGTTTTCCGTGGAACGATGAAAGTTGGACAACAAGTTGCATTAATGAAACTGGATGGAACGGTAAAACAATTCCGTGTAACAAAAATCTTTGGTTTCTTTGGTTTAAAAAGACAAGAAATTGAAGAAGCATATGCTGGTGATTTAATTGCCGTATCTGGAATGGAAGATATCAACGTTGGAGAGACAGTTTGTCCTTTTGATCATCAAGATGCACTTCCGATCCTTCGTATTGATGAACCAACATTACAAATGACATTTTTAGTAAACAACAGTCCTTTTGCTGGTAAAGAAGGAAAATATTTGACTTCAAGAAAAATTGAAGAAAGATTACGTGCTCAATTAGAGACAGATGTAAGCTTACGTGTAGAAAATACAGATTCCCCTGATGCATGGACTGTATCTGGACGTGGAGAACTTCATTTATCTATCTTAATTGAAAACATGCGTCGTGAAGGATATGAGCTTCAAGTATCCAAACCAGAAGTAATCGTAAAAACGGTTGATGGCGTTCGTTGTGAACCAGTTGAACGTGTGCAGATTGATGTACCTGAAGAACATACTGGTTCTGTAATGGAATCAATTGGTGCTCGTAAAGGGGAAATGCTGGATATGATCAATAATGGAAATGGACAAGTACGATTAATTTTTAATGTACCTGCTCGTGGACTTATTGGTTATACAACAGAATTCTTAACATTAACTCGTGGATATGGTATTATCAACCATACTTTTGACAGCTATCAACCAATGGCTTCTGGTCAAGTTGGCGGACGTCGTCAAGGTGTGCTTGTAAGTATGGAAACTGGAAAAACATCTACTTACGGTATTATGCAAGTAGAAGACCGTGGAATTATCTTTGTAGAATCTGGTACGGATATTTATGAAGGTATGATCGTTGGAGAACATACACGTGAAAATGATATTACGGTTAATATCACAAAAGTGAAACAAGCAACAAATATTCGTTCAGCTAATAAAGATCAAACGGCAACAATGAAAAAACCAAGAATCATGACATTAGAGGAATCTTTAGAATACTTGAATGATGATGAGTATTGTGAAGTAACACCAGAATCAATCCGTTTACGTAAAAAAATTCTGAATAAATCAGAACGCGAACGCGTAACGAAAAAGAAAAAAACAGCTGAATAATAAACAAAAAAGCAGCTAAGCTCTTGATAGAGCTTAGCTGCTTTTTTGTTTTAAGGGAAGAAAGGATAAAATTTTTGAAATGTCAAGGCTGTCTAGCTTCGCCTCACAGGATGAACAGGGCCGCTTGCACTTTTTCGAATGTCTAGCTCCAGCGCCTATCGCTTCGTGTCAAATAACCTGTCCGATTAAAAGTAAAGAGCACTTTTTATCGTACAGAACATTTAAAAGTCTGCGATCAACAAGGCGCTTACACTTTTCAAATGTCTAGCTCCAGCGCCTATCGCTTCGTGTCAAATAACCTGTCCGATTAAAAG
>JBDNRM010000024.1:15263-32540 GCA_047718615.1 Bacillus sp. (in: firmicutes)
AATGTCTAGCTCCAGCGCCTATCGCTTCGTGTCAAATAACCTGTCCGATTAAAAGTAAAGAGCACTTTTTATCGTACAGAACATTTAAAAGTCTGCGATCAACAAGGCGCTTCCGCTTTTCTTGTTACCATTCTTCTTCGGTTGTTTTGCTGCGGTATAAGCTGAAATTTCCTGTATCGACTCGTTTTTGGGTGTTATCTCGAATTCTTTCGTCGCATATTTTACACATATACGTGTGAATCGGTCGGTTACGAAGCCGTTTTGCCTGAAAGGAATTTTCATCTATGTCTTCAATAATATCGCATATTACACATTTTACTTTCAATTGATGCACCTCTAATCTTTTCTATATCAAAATAGATTATAGGGCAATTATAATACAACTATTTGCAGAAAACGAGTTTAATCCCGCAAGTGATGATTAGATTGTTTGTCCTGATCATCTTTTAACTGCTTTTCGTCTTTATTATTTAATGTTTCATCAGGGTTTTTTAAATTTGACTTTGGATTTGGATTAACCATATCTGCTGGAACTTCTGGCATTATTCTGCCTGCTATATCAGCTAATTCATTAAAAATACCTTGGACAGGTTCTCCGTTCTGAATATCTTCTGAAATTTCTTTAAGCCTCGCTGTAACATCGGGATCTGCGATAATCATTGCATAAGCACCATTTGGATCATTTTTTAAACTTTCGGCAACAGAGTATTTAATCGAACCGGCTTCAGAGCGATCAAGGTTGGAATCAATATCAATTCCTACAAGAGCGTATTTGCCTATTACGACGGCTGTAGCATCATTTACATTAGGAGCACTTGTAGCAAGCGAAACAAGGCGCTCTGCGATTGTCTGACCTGTCTTGCGGTCGACCTCTTGAATGTTTGTATTTTTTACATGCAGTACATGTTTATCAGTTTGATTAGGATTAGATTCCTCCTGATGATTTATATTATTGGTACATCCAACAAGTAGAAGCATAAGTAAAAAAATCAAACTTAAGACTGTTTTTTTCATATGGAAACCTCCAAAATATCATACTTTTTCTCGTTTTTTAACACTTCCTCTGTTTATTGTGCAAAATATCTTCTAACTTTATTCGGTAAAACATATATTTAAGCAAGGTTTCTTTCCGTTAAGCGGATAGTGCAAGCAATATACGACGTTAAACAGGAGGCATCAGTTTGAGTAAAATATACGTTTTAGACACGAATGTCTTGTTACAGGATCCTTATTCCATTTTTTCCTTTGAAGACAATGATGTAGTCATCCCGGCAGTAGCTTTAGAAGAGGTAGACAGCAAAAAAAGGTATATGGATGAAATTGGAAGGAACGCAAGACAAATATCCAGATTAATTGATAAACTAAGAGAAGCAGGAAAATTACACGAAAAAATCCCGCTTGAAAACGGTGGAACATTGCGCATCGAATTAAATCATCGTTCTTTTCATGAACTTCAAGAAATATTTGTAGAGAAAACAAATGACAACCGCATCTTGGCCGTTGCGAAAAATTTATCAACGGAAGAAAAGAAAAAAGAAAATGGACGAACTGTGATTTTAGTAAGCAAAGATACATTAGTCCGTGTGAAAGCTGATGCAATTGGGCTGCAGTCAGAAGATTTTTTAAGTGATAGGGTAGTGGAAAATGAACATCTGTATACCGGTTTTACCGATGTACAAGTGACTTTGGATGTATTAAATAAATTTTATGAACAAGGAAAACTGCCTGTTTCAGAAATAGGAAATAGAGCATTTTTACCAAATCAATTTCTGATATTAAAAGATGTGTTAGGTTCTTCTTCTTCTGCGTTAGCAATGGTAGATTCTTCGAGAAAGCATGTGAAAAAGCTTGTTTTTGACCATGAGCATATATGGGGGATTAGACCACGAAATGTTCAACAAACGATGGCCATTGAACTGCTTCTGAAAAAAGACGTACCATTAGTTACGTTAATTGGAAAAGCTGGTACAGGAAAAACTTTATTAGCATTAGCATCTGGGTTAATGCAAACAGAAGATTTTGGAGATTATAAAAAATTATTAGTAGCAAGGCCTATTGTACCGATGGGCAAGGACTTAGGATTTCTTCCAGGAGAAAAGGAAGAGAAATTAAGACCGTGGATGCAGCCGATATTTGATAATCTTGAATACTTATTTAATACAAAAAAGCCAGGAGAGCTTGAAGCAATCCTTGCAGGGATGGGATCCATTGAGGTGGAAGCATTAACCTATATTCGCGGAAGAAGCATACCAGATCAATTTATTATCATTGATGAAGCGCAAAATTTAACTAAGCACGAAGTAAAGACCATTTTAACAAGAGTGGGAGATGGAAGTAAAATAGTATTAATGGGTGATCCTGAACAAATCGACCATCCTTATCTAGATGCATTTAATAATGGCTTGTCTTATGTGGTAGAACGTTTTAAGGATCAGCAAATTGCCGGCCATGTAAAGCTTGTTAAGGGAGAAAGATCTGGTCTAGCACAGCTTGCTGCTGACCTTCTCTAGCCTTGATTGTATAAAAAACAAAAACCCGCAGCTGAGGAAAATTTCAACCTTGCTGCGAGGTTTTTACTGTATAAAAATGGACTGTATATCTTTAACGGGAATTTGCAGATTACCCATATTTCGTATATATAAGTGAACAGGTCCATGTTCTTGAAGAGCTTTGCCTTGAACACAAAATAATAAAAACATCTCTTCCAACAAGGAAAGGGGATAGACAGCTATTTTGTGATTAGTATTCAACACCATTTCCTTTGCATCACAAAAGGGTTCAGCATGGGAAATAAACGGAGCAAGCGGCATAAAAAAAGTTCCTTGTAGTAATTCTTCTTTTTTATATTGTTTTTCCGCTTGTTTTTTGGGAGGAACAACAGACCCTTCCATGAGTTCTCTTTCCCAAAGGAGAGAAGTATTTTTCTTGTACTCTTCTGAATCTGCATTACTAGAAGTGCAACAAAAAAGCTGTTCACCAGTAAGTTTTCGATCATCGAAAATCCAAACACTTGGATCTAAAGTAATTTCATACTGCACTGCGCCTTTAATTGGAATAATGGAATCCATTTTCTCCCTCCAAAAGAGTATTCTATTTCTAAAACGTTTTCATTTTCAAAAAAAGAAAATATTGCTATATTTAGTATAGCCCGAAACCCTTCATCTGTCATTTTTTAGAAGGAAAGTAAACCTCCAAAAAAAATTTACATTATCATCACACATGAAAAAACAGTTTCCCTAAGTTTATAAACCGAGAGCAGCCAAACAAATACACGAAGAACTATGAAAATTGCAAGACAGGTGAGAAGATAGCAAGTTAATGACTCCAAGGAAACTCAAACATAGCCCTCACGAAAAGCGAAGTGTATTCCGGCTGCGAAACCTTTTTTTCAGGGTAGACACCCATGTAACCAAAAATTTGCATCATGGCGTACGAAAAGAAGTAGAATTCCATTTTTTTAAGGTCTAAGCTTGAAGCAGGGAGCAGCATGCATACACGAAGACTCCCGCAGGAAAGCGAAGTGTATGCATGCTGCGGACTAATTGAAAGTGCATTCCTTTTTTCAGAGTAGCATAAAGTAAAAAAATATATTCTATTTATTGTTCTTGCATTTTTTCTAGCTTGAGTTTAAACTTTATAGATAGGATAATCGCTCGGAAACGGGGGGATAAGGTTGACTTCTGAAATGATTATTAATCATAAAGAACAAGCAAATGCATTATTAAAAGCAGATGCAGATAAAATATTAAAGCTTATTAAAGTACAGATGGAAAATTTAACAATGCCACAATGTCCTTTATATGAAGAAGTTCTGGATACGCAAATGTTCGGCTTATCCAAAGAAATAGATTTTGCCATTCGTCTTGGTTTAGTAGAAGAAAGTGTAGGCAAAAAAATATTAGAAGAGTTAGAAAAAGAACTCTCAGCATTACACGAGGCATCTATAAGAAAATAAAAAAGTAAACTCAAACAAATGCAAGAATGTTTGAGTTTTTTTTAGTAGACACCCACGTGAACAAAATTCACATTATGGCACATAAAAAAAAGAAACTTTCCAATTTGGTTTATCCTCTTTTTAGAAAAAGCAGCTGAAGCAGTCTTTGTTTTTCTTCTTATGCTTAGCAGGAAATAAGATCAATTTTAGCGAATATATAATGCATCGTAGAAATAGTAAGGGAAGCGGTTTAATGTTTAAAAAAATTATAAAATCATATGATTATTCCTTAATAATTGTCATGGTCTTGTTGTCTATCTTTGGATTAATTATGGTTTACAGTGCCAGTATGGTCAGTGCGGTGCAGTATTACGGACAAGATAGCAGTGATTTTTATTATAAAAAACAGTTCTTGCATTTAATTGTGGCAGGATTTGTGTTTATTATAGCTGCCCTTTTTCCATATAAAGCATTTCTAAGTAATAAACTTTTAGTTCCAATGGTTTTTGTATCATTGATCGGTTTATTTGGATTATTTGTTTTAGGTCATACTGCTGGAAATGCACAAAGCTGGTACCAATTGGGGAATTCTAGTTTACAGCCGGCAGAGTTTGTAAAACTAGGCGTTATAATTTATTTGTCAGCAGTATATGCAAAAAAACAATCTTATATTAATGAATTTAACAAAGGAGTAGCACCTCCTCTTGTGTATTTATTATTCGTATGTTTACTTGTTGCCATTCAGCCCGATTTTGGTACGGCAGCAATTATATTTCTTATAGGAGCAACAGTTATTCTTTGTTCTGGCATGAATTTTCGCAATTTAGTAAGATTGGCGGTTATCGGCTCCATTGCAGTAATCCCTTTTCTTCTTATTTTCAGTGATAAAATATTTTCAACCACAAAAATGGATAGAATATTCGTGTTCTTAAATTCTCCTTTTGCTGAAGAAAGTGTACAAAAATCTGGCTACCAAATGAGCAACTCATTAATTGCCATCGGTGGAGGCGGTTTAAAGGGGTTAGGTCTTGGACAAGGTGTGCAGAAACTAGGTTATTTAACGGATGGTCATACTGATTTTATTATGGCGGTAATTGCCGAGGAACTTGGCATTTACGGTGTCTGCTTTGTTATAGCATGTTTAAGCTATATTGTTTTAAGAGGCATATATATAGGGTTGCGCTGTAAAGATTCATTTGGCAGTTTGCTTGCCATCGGGATATCAAGCATGATTGGCATTCAAGCATTTATTAATATCGGAGGAGTTTCTGGAGTTATTCCTTTAACGGGTGTTCCGCTGCCTTTTGTCAGTTACGGGGGATCCTCTCTTGTAATATTGGCGCTTAGTATGGGGATATTGGTGAATGTGTCTATGTTTGTAAAGTATGAAAGAGTATATAAAAATAAAGAAGAACAAGTTAGTGCAGAATTGCCGAAAGAATCAAGAAATAGGTTTTTGCATAACAGGATGTAAAAAAACACTTAAGCAGATCATTTAATGATGACAGAAGCAATGAAAGTGGAATCAAGTACGTTTTTCAGGAAGTATAAAAGATATGTTTACGTAAAGCGGTAAAGCTTTCAAATCTTAGAACGATCTAAATAATAAAAAGAAGGCATATCATGCAGTTACGTATGTTTTATGTCTTCTTTTTGCTTGTGTCCTTATATGGCAGTAAATGTTGAAGGTTTTTTGTTACTATTACCCAAATAGTTAAATATATTTGGCTGTTTTGTCAAAAACTTATATAATATAAAAGGAGAAGAAATATGTCGATTATTGTACTATTTCCTATCAGGGGAATACTTTAGAAGTATAGGCTTGGATTTACCCTATTCTTAAAGAACAGTAAGAAACTCCGAATAATGGAAGTTTCGCTTTATTTGTATAACTTTTTTCTAAAAAGATGCGGAAAAAAAATAAATTATATGGTTTAATTACAGAAGGACTGTTTTTTAACATGTCCACATTGTTAATTGTGAAAATTGGCACAAGTGGAAAGTTTTTACGAAGAATATTCGTATTAAAGAAGAGTGACCATTCGTTGCTATTTGTTTTTATAGAAAAGGGAGGAAAAAAGCCTATGGCAAATTCTAGGGCTTATACAGAAGCTCAAGTAAATGGAGAAAATCTGCAGGAAACATCTGCGTGGAAGGATTTTCTATCATTGATAAAAATCGGCATTGTGAATTCCAATTTAATTACGGTTTTTACCGGTTTGTGGTTAGCACTTCATTTTACTGGAGGCGGATTTTTATCAAATATTGATACAATTCTCTATACATTACTTGGTTCTGCTTTAATTATCGGGGGTTCTTGCGCTTTAAATAATTATATTGACCGTGATATCGATCCTTTAATGGAGCGAACAAAAGCGAGACCTACTGTAACGGGAAAGGTCAATTTAAAAAAAGTTGCATTTTTAGGTTTTGGTTTTATCGCGATAGGTACGGTGTTATTATTATTAACTACAATTACAGCAGCAGTTATTGCCTTAGTAGGGGCCTTTAGCTATGTTGTTGTGTATACGATGTGGTCTAAAAGAAAACTTGTTTCCAATACGGTGATAGGCAGCTTTTCAGGTGCTGTTCCTCCATTAATCGGATGGGCGGCAGTTGATCCGAGCTTGGATGTTATGGCATGGAGTTTGTTTTTAATAATGTTTTTTTGGCAGCCGCCGCATTTTTATGCCTTGGCGATTAGAAGAGTGGAAGAGTACAGAGCAGCTGGAATTCCGATGCTTCCAGTAGTAAAGGGATTTAATGTTACAAAAAAACATACGTATGCATGGATTATTGCGCTATTGCCATTGCCATTTTTATTAACTTCACTTGGAGTCCCATTTTTAATATTAGCTACTCTATTAAATATCGGGTGGATAATAACAGGAATTCTTGCTAGCAAGAAAAAGGATGAAATAAAGTGGGCAACAGCCATGTTTGTTTATTCTCTTCAATACATGACGATTTTATTTGTAGCAATGGTAATTGTTACGCTTATATAAAAATAAGGAATGATGGTGTGATACTATCATTCCTTCCGTTTTATCATTCTTTAACAAGCGCAAGTGCTTATAGAATAAATTATTAAAGGTTGAGGGGTTTTGTTTATGGGATTTTCATTACCAATTTTACCAACGATTAGTACATTTTTTATTGTATTAAGCGCGATTTTTGTTGCGATTGGTTGGAATTTAATTTTAAAAAGAAAAATAGAAGCACATCAAAAGGTAATGTTGTTTGCAGCTATTTTTGCTATTATCTTTTTTATCATTTATGCCTCTAGAACTATCTTTGTCGGCAACACATCATTTGGTGGGCCAGATGACATAAAATTATATTACACAATCTTCCTTATTTTTCATATTACCCTTGCTACTGTTGGAGCAGTGCTAGGAATTATTATGTTAATAACAGGCTACAAAAAACAATATGCAAAACATCGTAAATTAGGACCTACTACAAGCTTAATATGGTTTTTTACTGCTATAACTGGTGTGGCAGTATACTTATTATTGTATGTATTCTATCATGGAGGAGAAACTACCTCTGTTATAAAAGCGATCTTAGGCTTTTAATTACTTGCAAAAATATCATCTATTAGCATAAATTTTATGAATGCTATACTAATTAGCAAGTGATGAACATATAATGATAGAAATGATACTAGAGAGGAGGACAACCTCTGAAAACTTTTATTAGAATCTTCGTTATTATTTCTATATTAATTGCGGTTGGTTTTTATCTGAATATAACAGATAAAAATAAAAATTCAGATGTATTAGTGGAAGATGGGAAAAATCCGAAAGTTAATGATAACATTACAGATAAAGCGGATAATGAAAATGAATCTTTGCCTGTACCAAAAGAGGGGCTAGGAAGCCTAATAGGGAGTAATATACAAAAAGTAGAAAAAGACTATGGAAAACCATCGAGGATTGATCCATCATCTTATGATTATGACTGGTGGATTTATAATAAGAATGATTCAGAATATTTTCAGGTTGGAGTCCATGATAATAAAGTTGTTACAATCTTTGCAATCGGAGAAGGTGTTCATATTGCACCATATAAAATTGGACAAGAAGTAGGAGATATTTATACAAAAACTCCGATTGAAACAAATATAAGCTTAAATTATGAAGATTCTTCTTACCGTTTTGAACTTTCTGAAGATGAAATAAATAATCGACCGCTTATTCGTTTTGGTGATTTTTTTGCACAGTTTTATTTTGATAAGTTTACAGGGACATTATCAAGTGTACGTTATATGGATGCTAAAACATTATTGCAGCAAAGACCATATGAACTTGTGTATCGTGGGGAATTAGTGGAAACAGCCTCAGCAGTTGAAGATAATGAGGCGGTGGAAAAGGGAAGCGAACAGCAAATTCTTGATATGACAAATGTGCTGCGTAAACAATTTAAATTAAACAAAGTTCAATGGGATGAGCCGACTGCAAAAGTTGCACTTGGACATAGTGTGGATATGTACGATACAAAAAGTTTTTCACATACCTCGAATAAATACGGTGATTTAGCAGCGAGATTAGAAAAAGGACAAGTATTTTATCAAGTTGCCGGTGAAAATATTGCAGCTGGCTACACAGATGCGGGTGCGGTAATCGAGGGCTGGCTAAACAGCAAGGGACATCGGGAATGTCTGCTGAATAAAGATTTTTCTCATCTTGGTGTAGGTGTATATAAAAAATATTACACTCAAAACTTTATACAAAAATGGTGAAAAACTGTCTGAACTTTTAACTGGATTGATGTTTTGGAGAAATGAACACTCTAAAAACAGATGTCCGGTTAATATCTTTTAGATGGCTTTTTTTTTTGTGTGAAAATGTATTGAATGACTATACTGGATGGAAATGAATGTTGGAGTAAATCGTATACACATTTTTACAGAAGTATCATATCGTAATATAGGCAAATGTTGCATATAGAGGTGAATAGTAAATGGAAAAGAAACAACTTCATCCTTCTGTCGAAGAATTCAAAACCTTTGTTAAAGGAAATCCGAAAATTATTCAAGAAGTGAGAAGTGGAAAAACGACTTGGCAGGAATTATATGAAGACTGGTACTTATTGGGGGAAGAGGATAATCGTTGGGATAGTTATCGTGATTCAAAACAAACGACTAATTCTAATGAGGACACAGACAGCTCGAATAATACCGTGTCAATATCATCTGTTATGAACTCGTTAAAAAATATGGATCAAAATCAGTTGCAAGGATATATTGCTAATTTAAGTCAAGCGTTAGGAACGATTCAAGGAGTGATTTCGCAATTATCTCCAGGAGCCAGCAGTTCAGGTGGAAATAAAAGCAGTGGGGAGAAACAGCCGTCTGGACCTTTTTCTTTCCGAAAAGATTAAAGAGGGGGCTTTGTAATGAGGCAGATTATAAAGGAATATATTTCTCAAAATCAAGAGCTGCAACAATTTATTCGGGAACAACCTCAGTGGTATCGGGAATTAAATAGAAATCCAAATGAATTGCAATCATTTGAGGTAGCGTCTTTGCATTATTATAAAAAAACAATTCCTCATCATGTTGAGAAATTTTCAAATGGTGTACAGATGGCGTCTATGATGGTGAGTATGTTTCAAGCAATGAATGCATCTGAATCGTAATAGTATTAGTGGTAAGGTTAATTTGATTACTTAGGCTAACATAAAAAGAGGTTCTGGCTCTTTCAATGAGTCCGCAGCAGGAATACACTTCGCTTTCCATGGGGCGAGCGGTGAGCCTCCTCGTTTCACTGCGGGGTCTCACCTTTCTCGCAATTCCCATAGGAGTCTTCGTGTATTCCTGCTGCTCCCTGCTTCAAACTTAGTTCATAAAACAAATAGAAAGCTGCTTCTTTACATGTGCCATGGTGCATAATTTTGTAAACAAAGCACCTAATTTAAGAAAGGACTGTACAACGGATATTAAGTGAGTAAAAAAGTACATAGCAGCGAATACTAAGGAAAAATAATCAGGAGTGTTTTTATTGAGAAAAATATTGATTACTTGTATTCCTGCCATGTTTCTTTTAACTGCTTGTCATAATGATATTCCCGATCCAAAAGTAAAACCGAAAAAGGAAACTGGAGTACAGCTGGGGGTGTCAGCACAGACTGTACAGGCGTCTCCTTCCGAAGGGTTGTTTGTACAGCATTTTGTTAAAGGCGATGCTGTTTATGTTGAATGTAAAGTAGCTTCTGTCTCATTTCGTGAAAACAGTGGTAAAAAACAGGCGAAAATTATTCTTACAGTAGATGGTTTGTTTACTGAGGAATACCATTCTGCAGCATTTGTAGTGAGGGGATTAAAACCAGGTAAACATAAAATATCGCTTGAAGTGGTCAATGAAATAGATCAATCGTATCATTTAGGAAAAGAATTTACGGTAACCATATAAAATATTTTATTAAGGAGAACTTTCCTGTTAAGAGCGGACAAAGAGTGTCATACTTTCAAACACAAGCCTTTTCTTTCCATGTCTTTTCGAGTAGAATAAAGGTGGAGGTGAGCGAATACGTGCTTGCTACAACTGAAATACTTCTTATTGAGGAAGAGGCAGAAGCAATTGCTGACATGATACTAGAGTCAGAAATTGCAGAACAATATCGTATTTGTTTGTCTAGTTTGAATACAAACAAAGAAACACAGCAAAGAATACTTGCTTTTAATAAAATGAAAGTGCAATACGAAGAAGTTCAGCGTTTTGGAAGATATCATCCAGAATATAAAAAAGTAATGGTTGAGATTAGACAGCTGAAACGGGAAATGGACTTGGATGCACATGTTGCTGCATTTAAAATAGCAGAAAATCATCTGCAAAAGCTTTTGGATGAGGTAAGTGTTATTATTGGCCGCTCTGTTTCCGAATTTATCAAAGTTCCAACAGGCAATCCGTTTTTTGATGAGCTTTCAGGCTGTAGTTCTGGAGGCTGTGGAACTGGCGGTGGCTGTAGTTGTTCTGCATAAAATAAAATATGGTGGCGAAAAGCTTATAGAGGTTGTTCAAAAAGTCCGGTAAAAAGAACACGTCGAATTTCTTTGTTGGCTTTACTTTTCCGCTTCTCACGTATTAATACCATACGCTGCGATGCTCAAAGTAAAGCCGCCTTGAACTTCTCGGTCCTTTTTATCCTCCTTTTGAACACGCACTTATAAAAGCTGTCGTCGCCATTTTTTTATAGTCTCAGGATTTTTTTCATTTTCAAATTTGAGAGCTGTTCAGATTTGACATTGGATAAACAAGATAATGAAAAGTGAAAATATTCTATATTGATTAAAAAAGTTTTTCTGTGCTAAAATGAAAAATAATGGTATTTGTGAAGGGGTTTAAAGCATGCTAGGGCAGCGACAAGGTATAATTGTTTGGATGTATTCCTTAAAACAAACAAAAATGTTAAGAAGATTTGGTAATGTTCATTATATTTCGAAAAAATTAAAATATGTTGTATTATACACGAATTTAGATGAAGTGGAACAGACGATAGAAAAGCTAAGCTCCTATTCTTACGTGAAAAAAGTAGAACCGTCATATAAACCTTTTCTGAAGGTGGAATTTGAAAATTCAAAGCCGGATAAAGCGAAGGAATACGATTATAAGATGGGTATTTAAAAACTTTCCACGTATGGCTAAAGTTAATAGTCTGGTTAGATGCAAGCGTATTTTTTGTTTATTGTTCAAGCTGGTTAATCCAGCTTTTTTTTATGGTCCAGCGCCTAGCCCAAGTGAATAGTGCCTGCCTCCTGCTTCTAAAAGTAAAAATATTTATTGAGTCAGAAGAACATTTTTCTTCGGGGCTAAACAAGGCGTCCCGCGCTTTTCTTATGGATTCAGGCAAACTGGCAGAATAAAAAAAACCTGTAAGCATTTGCTTACAGGGCCCTTCTATATCCTAATAAAGGAAAGAAGGTAAAGGGAGAGGAGAAACCGGAGGAAGAACTTATGGGGAAACGTAAGTCTTCTCCGCGGTTGGCAACAACATCCTCGAATAGATGTTGTTACTAGAAAGTATCCCCCACTTTTCATTTGCTTATACATAAAAAAGGATGTTTTTATAGATGCTTCTTAACAGATAAGAAAGAAAGTTGGCTCTCTATTTTGTTTATGGTAGGATAGGAAAGGATAAAGTTCTAATTTCTTAAGAATTCAGTGGTGATAAGAGGATGAGAGTAGTTTCGGGAATAAATAAAGGGATTTCTTTAAAAGCAGTGCCTGGAAATTCTACTAGACCAACAACAGATAAAGTAAAGGAAGCCATTTTTAATATGATTGGCCCTTACTTTGATGGTGGAAGCGGTTTAGATCTTTTTGCAGGCAGTGGTGGTCTTGGAATTGAAGGGTTAAGTAGAGGGTTGGAAAATGTTATATTTGTTGATAGAGATGGAAAGGCGATTTCAACTATAAAAAGCAATATTGCAGCATGCCGATTAGAAGAAAAAACAGAAGTATATCGGAATGAGGCAGAACGCGCTTTAAAAGCATTGATTAAAAGAGAGCGTTCTTTTGATTATATATTTTTAGATCCCCCCTATAAGCAGCAACAGTTAGAGCGTATACTCATGACAATAGATAAAGAAAATATTTTGAAAAAAGATGGAGTTATTGTATGTGAACATGGTTCAGAAGTAGTTTTGCCTGAATCAGTTGGTCGGCTTTGTCAAAAAAAACATGAGAAATATGGAATAATTGCTGTTTCAATCTATACATTGTCAAAGGGTTTGGAGGAATAAGAATATGGCAAGTATTGCAGTATGCCCAGGAAGCTTTGATCCGATTACATACGGTCACATTGATATTATCAAAAGAGGGGCTAAAGTTTTTGATCAAGTTTTCATCTGTGTGCTAAATAATTCAAGCAAAAAACCATTTTTCTCTGTGGAAGAGAGATTAGCTTTAATTAAAGAGGTAACAAGGGAAATACCAAATATAAAGATTACATCCTATGAAGGATTGTTAATTGATTATGCAAAAAGCATTCAAGCAAATGCAATCATTCGAGGATTGCGAGCTGTCTCTGATTTTGAGTATGAAATGCAGATAACATCCGTCAATCGTGTGTTAAGTGATGAGATTGAAACTTTTTTTATCATGACGAACAATCAATATTCGTTTTTAAGCTCCAGTATTGTCAAAGAAGTTGGCAAATATAATGGGGATATTTCAGAATTGGTGCCTAAAGTGGTAGAGAATGCTCTAAAAAAGAAATATGAGTCGTTAAAGAAGAGCGATTAGCTACAGAAAGAGGGTGCTGGAACAAAATTGTTTCAGCACCCTCTTTGTCGACTTTGTTTATGAAATCGGTTTATCTTTTCGAGTGAGCCTGTTGAAAAGAATGATTGTATAAAGGCTTAAGCCGATAATTGTAATCATTGGACCGGCTTCCGTAAATTTAACAAAGATTTCTTCTGCCCAAGTTGCTTTTTCTTGTATAAAATCTGGAATAACGATAGCTGGTTTTTCATTGGACATAAAGTGAGTAGTGAAAATATTCCAACATAAAAAGGTATAAAGACTGGCAAAACTTGCTTGTAATATTCTTGCAAAGAAAAAAGGTTTAAAGCGAATGTCTGTTTGTGCCAGAATGCTCGCTACTTGTGCTTGTACACTTAAACCGCTAAATCCTAAGATAAAACTTGTCAAGATGGCTTGATGCATAAAGGTTGCCGTTTCGGTATCACTTGTTAACTTACTGCCAAGGGTGATTTCGAATATACCGGCAATCAAAGGAATACTTAAATCTCCTGAAAAATGAAAAATATGCAAAATCATATTAATGAATTTTCCAAAAAAAGAAGTGATGTTTAAATGAAATAGCAACCTGTTAATTACAGAAAAAAGGATAATAAATCCACCTACCATTAATAAAGATTGAATGGAGGAGGAAACAGCATCGCCTAGTAGTTTACCAAGTGGACGATTATCTTTGATTCTCGTTTCATGGAGTTCTCGCAATGCTCTTCGCAAAGAAGGTCTTTTGATCTTATTCTTGTCATTATTTTCTTGTTTGTTTTTTCCATAAAATCGCATGCATATTCCTACGGAAAAATTCCCTAAATAATGAGCAAATGCCAATAATAGTCCTAGCTTAGGGTTATGAAAAAAAGAAGCGGAAACTGCTCCAATAATGAACATAGGATTAGAAGCATTAGAAAAGGAAACGAGTCTTTCGGCTTCAATTTTTGTCAGCTGTTTTTCCTCTCGAAGCCGAGCTGTAAGTTTTGCCCCAGTCGGAAATCCGGATACCATACCCATAGCCCATACAAAACCGCCTACACCTGGCACTCTAAAAAGCGGGCGCATAATTGGTTCTAATAAAACACCTATAAATCGTACAACACCAAAGCCAATTAATACTTCCGATAAGATTAAAAAAGGAAGCAATGATGGAAAGACAATTGTCCACCAAGTATTTAAACCGTTTTTGGATGCATCGACAGCAACAGCAGGAAAGGAAATTAATGCTAATGCTAGGAGAGATGCAGACAATGCTAAAAGAACGGTTTTTACCTTCGAACTACTCAAAAAAAGACCCCTCCTTTTTTAGAAAATAAAATACAATCTGCCCATTAAGTTAGCAGCTAATAATAGTACACAGCAGTAGTAGTTTGAATAAAATAAATAAACAAACGGTAGTCAAATAGAATAGTAAAAACCATTTTGAACACCCTCAATAAGGAGGGGGTGAGTCAACCGCCTGTAAAAATCTGATTGGCTCTACTAACCATCAGTATGGAAAGGAATGTCCCTATCATTCAATATACTCATAACCTGAAAAAATAGACCATAAGATTGATAGAGGGAAAAGAATAAATGAAATGGAGGGTTTAATAAATGCAGCCTCCAAGAATAGGCTTGGCATTAGGTTCAGGTGGAGCAAGAGGGCTTGCTCATCTTGGTGTAATAAAAGTATTGAGGGAAGAAAATATTCCCATCGATTTTATCGCCGGAAGTAGTATTGGTGCGATTGTTGCAAGTCTTTATGGAGCAGGATTAGATGTTGAAAGATTATATGATCTATCGAAATTTTTTAAACGCAAATATTTTCTTGATTTTACGGTCCCGAAAATGGGTTTTATTGCAGGAAATAAAGTAAAGGAATTGATTCGTTTATTTACGTTTGGAAAAAATATCGAAGAATTGGATATACCTGTGGCAATTGTTGCAGCTGATTTATTAACAGGAGAAAAAGTTGTTTTTACAAAGGGGCCAATAGCAGAAGCTGTTCGTGCCAGTATTTCCATTCCTGGAATTTTTGTGCCAGAAAAAATAGACGGCCGTTTACTGGTGGATGGCGGTGTTATTGATCGAATCCCCGTTTCTGTTGTTAAAGAAATGGGAGCAGATTTCATTATTGCTGTTGATGTTGCCAATGTAAAAATAACAACAGAAGTTACATCCATATTTGATGTGATTATGAGAAGCCTTGATATTATGCAAATGGAATTAGTGAATAACAGGGAGATTGCCAGTGATTTTATGATTCGACCACATGTGGAAATGTATAATAGCAAAGCATTTACTAATTTAGAAAGAATTATTGAGTTAGGGGAGAAAGAAACAAAAAAGCATCTTCCTGATATAAAAAAGAGAATTGCGGAGTGGGAAAAAAGGGGGCATAATAAGGGATAACTTTTCAGTGTCTTAATAGTTAACTTTCTCCACCTAAATAGTCTGTTTAGGTGAAGAATAATAGAATGATTAAGGAAGTCTGGGTAATTTATTTCATAATTGGAGGCTGACAGTATTCAAGTTCCTCTAATTTATGTTGATAGGAAAATGGCACTCCAAGGGAATATATAGTAGAGGCTTTAATATCCAATTCAATTTGATCATCATGAAAAGCAGATAACTTGCTAATTAGCGGCAACAAAAATTCTTTTTTCTTTTCCTTTAAATATAATCTGCCAGGCTTTGAACTTCCTAGTAAGCGAAGATAGGTAGGTTCGAGTTGTTTTAGCATATCGCTTTTTTTGGTATTGGTTAAAATATGCAAACAAACTCGTTGTAGCCTTGTCCATGTATAGCGTTTTGTTTTTACTTCTGTTAAAAATTGATCAAGAGACGTTGCTTTTTTTACAGAAGCTAACAGTCTATTTTCTAAACCTTCTTCCACTTCATATATTTCCGATAAATCTTCTTTTGAAATTTGCAATAAACGATATTTTAAATAGCTCCAGTAGTTTTCCCATTGATGATAGCTTCCGTAGTTCTCCCGATAGTCTGATAACAGCTTGGCGGTTGCTGCTGGTACAAAGGATAGAATAGTCTCCATGCTGCTGTTTGACCCAACTAATTCTTTCCGGATACTTGTTGCACTTGCGATATCGTCGGAATGAAAATGCTGATCATGATAATCAGCTTGATTTCGGGCGATAGTATGCAGCTGCATATTAAATGAGTTGGAGAGCACTGCTTTGACATATTGAAATCCTAATATATTGTTTGGTTTGGTTAAATCTAGATATTCTTCCTTTGCTATTGCTTGAAAGGCGAGGGATGCAGCCTTTGGATAACTGTTTCCATCTTCTAGGAAAAATTTTAGGAAATCATTGTATGCTGTTTTGTTGTTTTCTAACAGCTCATATGTATCAATAAATGCTTGTATATTGCCTGATTCGCTGCCAAAGCATAGAGCATCACATTGTAGACTGTGTAATAAAGAAACTGCCCCTTTGGCAAATGTTTCTGCATGTTGTGTAGCGAAGGCGTAGGGTAGTTCTATAACAAGGTCAACTCCGTTTGATAATGCCATTTCGGCTCTATGCCATTTTGACACGATGGCAGGTTCTCCTCTTTGTAAAAATGGACCGCTCATAATCGCAATTACAATGTCTGCTTGTGTTTGTTCTTTTGCTTTTTGAATATGATAAAAATGTCCATTATGAAATGGATTGTATTCAACGATAACTCCTACTGTTTTCATGTCTGTTCTCCTTTTTCTTTTGTCTTTAAATTTTATAGAAATTAGGAGCGGATTTTATATGATGATTGCTCTGAAAAGTGGCTTTGGTTCTCTCGATGAGTCCGCAGTCAGAATACACTTCGCTTTCCATGGGGCGAGTGGTGAGCCTCCTCGTTTCACTGCGGGGTCTCACCTTTCTCGCAATTCCCATAGGAGTCTTCGTATATTCCTGCTGCTCCCTGCTTCAGCATATCAACGAGCCTAATCAAACTGTCTATTTTCATCCTGCATGGGTGGCTACCTTGAAAAGTGGCTTTGGTTCTTTCAATGAGTCCGCAGCCGGATACACTTCGCTTTCCATGGGGCGAGCGGTGAGCCTCCTCGTTTCACTGCGGGGTCTCACCTTTCTCGCAATTCCCATAGGA
>JBDNRM010000025.1:0-31888 GCA_047718615.1 Bacillus sp. (in: firmicutes)
GCCTCTAAAAGTAAAAAGCACTTTTTGAGTCAGGAGAACATTTTTCTTCGGGGCTAAACAAGGCGCTTCCGCTTTTCTATTTTATACATGTTTTTAATTAGTAAATTTTTCGTCTCATGTTTTTTAAAAGACAGGCTATGATAAGGTTAGAGCTTTAAAATGCTAGTTTTCAAAATTGAAAGGTGGGTTTATTATGTTAGACTTTACCTGGAAAGTTTTTTCTCAAACAGGTAATATTGATACTTATCTACTCTTTAAAGAATTAGAAAAGGATAATCATGAAATACCAGGTACTCAAGATGAGGAACTAGCAAATATTGATTTCCCCATCTCATAGAACTGTCTCTTATTCGAGGTTGTTCAAAAAAACTTTGGGAAAAATAGCTGTCGGATTTTTCGTCCGTTTCGTTTAGCAGATCTATAGTGATTAAAGTATCTCTAGCTAAGCTAAGTACGTTCGATTTTTGTGTAATGCTGGATGCGTTGTACTTGGAGAACATCCAGTTTCGAAGCGGACAATTTCTTTGATTTCTCAAGTTTATGCCCTCTTTTTTGAACAAGCGTAAATAGGGATGGTGAGCTTTGATGCTAGAAAAATGTGAAGGCATCGTATTAAAAACAATTAATTATAGCGAAACAAATAAAATTGTCACATTATATACCCGCGAATGGGGGAAGGTTGGCGTAATGGCTAGAGGCGCTAAGAAAACGAATAGCAGGCTTTCTGCTGTTACGCAGCCTTTTACATATGGATCCTATTTAATACAAAGGAGCAGCGGTCTAGGACTGATGCAGCAAGGTGAAATGATTACTAGCATGCGCTCGTTAAAAGAAGATATTTTTTTAACGGCATATGCTAGTTTTATTGTAGAGATTACTGATAAATGTGTGGATGAAAAAAAACCTAATCCGTATCAATTCGAATTGCTGTTACAAACATTGCAATATATGAACGAGGGATATGATGCAGAGGTATTAGCATTTATCTATGAAATGAAAATGTTGAATGTCCTTGGTTTATATCCGATTCTGGATAAATGCAGTGTATGTGGAGCAGTGGATGGTCATTTTTCTTTTTCCATCCGAGAAGGCGGCTTAATTTGTCACCGATGTTTAGAAAAAGATCCTTACCATTTTAAGATTTCTCAGTCAACAGTAAAATTATTGCGGATTTTTTATTATTTTGATTTGGCAAGACTCGGCAATATTTCGATTAAGGAAGATACAAAAAAAGAGTTGAATATGATAATATCAGCATATTATGAAGAGTATTCAGGCTTATATTTAAAAACGAAGAAATTTCTTAACTCGATAAAAGATTTTGGAAAGCAATTTGAGTAAGAGGTTGACAATAGATTTTTTTTTCGTTACTATTCAGTTAATAAAATAGTTGTGTTGAAAAGAAAGTAGTACTTAATCCCCTTTTGTTTAAGCGAGCCTAGGATAGTGAAAGCTAGGTGCAAGAGCATTAAGGAAGGCGTTCATGGAGCAACTTAACGGAAAGTGGCTGTAATTTTGCAGCAAATAGGGTGGAACCGCGGGTTAACTCTCGTCCCTATGCTATAAAAGCATAGGGGCGGGAGTTTTTTGTTTTTTCATCTTATTTGATAAGAAAAAGAAGCCCTTATGCTAGTAATAATGTACCTATTTTTGGAGGTGGAGTTAAGCAATGAATATTCAAAATATGATTTTAACGTTGCAAAAACATTGGTCGGAATACGGATGTATTCTTATGCAAGCATACGATGTGGAAAAAGGCGCCGGAACGATGAGTCCTTATACTTTCTTAAGGGCAATAGGGCCAGAACCTTGGAATGTTGCTTATGTAGAGCCATCTAGAAGACCGGCAGATGGAAGATACGGAGAGAACCCAAACCGCTTATATCAGCATCATCAATTTCAAGTGATCATGAAGCCATCACCGGATAATATTCAGGAATTATATTTGGACTCTTTAAAAGCATTAGGAATCAATCCGTTGGAACATGATATTCGTTTTGTAGAAGATAATTGGGAAAATCCTTCATTAGGCTGTGCAGGTCTTGGTTGGGAAGTTTGGTTAGATGGAATGGAAATTACTCAATTCACTTATTTTCAACAAGTTGGCGGGTTAGAATGCAAACCTGTTTCAGTTGAAATAACGTACGGAATTGAAAGACTTGCATCCTATATTCAAGATAAAGAAAACGTTTTTGAATTAGAATGGACAGATGGTTTTACAGTAAAGGATATTTTTTATCAGCCGGAATATGAACATAGTAAATATACATTTGAAACTTCAGATCCTGATATGCTTTTTAACTTATTTTCCATTTATGAAAAAGAAGCACATCGACAAATGGATGAAGGACTGGTTCATCCTGCCTATGATTATGTATTAAAATGCTCTCATGTTTTTAATCTTCTTGATGCTAGAGGTGCAATTTCTGTAACGGAAAGAACAGGGTATATTGGAAGATGCCGTAATTTGGCTCGCAAGGTTGCGAAAACATTTTATGAAGAACGAGAGAAGCTAGGTTTCCCAATTTTAAAAAGCAAGGAGGTTAAATAACATGAGCAAACGAGACTTGTTATTAGAAATTGGTTTAGAAGAAATGCCAGCGCGTTTTGTGACTAGCAGTATGAATGCATTAAAAGATAAAGTCGAAGCATGGCTGAATGAAAAGCAATTAGCATACAAAGCTATTCAAGCTTTTTCGACACCAAGAAGATTGGCTGTGCTTGTTAGTGAGTTGGAAGAAGCACAAAAAGATGTGGAAGAAGAAGCAAAAGGACCAGCAAAAAAAATTGCTCTGAATGAAAAAGGCGAGTGGTCAAAAGCAGCTGCTGGATTTACAAGAGGCCAGCAAATGACAGTAGAAGATATTTTCTTTAAAGAAATTAACGGCGTTGAATATGCACATGTCAAAAAATTTATTAAAGGGCAAGCAACAAAAGAGCTGTTAGTAGAATTAAAGGAAATTATTTTAAGCTTGAACTTTCCAAAAAATATGCGATGGGCAAATAATGATCTGCGCTACATTCGTCCAATCAAATGGCTTGTTGCATTATTTGGAGAAGAGATCATTCCGTTTAGCATTACCAATGTTACTACTGGGAATACTTCATTAGGGCATCGGTTCCTTGGAGGAGAAATTACATTTGAGCATCCAAGTGATTATGAAAAAATATTATTGAGCCAATTTGTTGTGGCAAATGCAGCAGAACGAAAAAAGGCGATTGTTTCCCAGATTAAAAAATTAGAAGAAGAAAATAACTGGGTTATTCCAGTAGATGAAGATTTATTGGAAGAAGTAACAAATCTTGTAGAATACCCAACTGCGTTATTTGGGAAGTTTGAAGAATCATTTCTAGACTTGCCGAACGAAGTGCTTATTACCAGCATGAAGGAGCATCAACGTTATTTTCCAGTGAAATCTTCTCAAGGTGAATTGCTGCCGTTTTTTGTAACGGTGAGAAATGGCGATCATCAGCATTTAGAAAAAGTAGCAAAAGGAAACGAAAAAGTGTTGCGTGCACGACTTGCTGATGCTGCATTTTTCTATAAAGAGGACCAAAAATTACAGATTGAAACATTATTAGAGAAACTCCAATTCATTGTTTATCACGAGGAAATTGGTACGTTGGCAGAGAAAGTGGATCGGGTTCGTTCATTAACAAATAAATTAACAGTGATGCTGCAATTTAATGAAGAAGAAAAGCGAAATGCATCAAGGGCAGCACAAATTGCCAAGTTCGACCTTGTTACAAATATGGTCTATGAATTCCCAGAATTACAAGGATTAATGGGAGAAAAATATGCCCTTCAAAAAGGGGAAAAAACTGAAGTTGCTAAAGCAATAAACGAACATTATATGCCTCGTCATGCAGATGATCATACAGCGCCAAGCAAGGAAGGAGCAGTACTTTCCATTGCAGAAAAGTTAGATACAATTGTTTCGTTCTTCAGTATCGGTCTTATTCCAACAGGTTCTCAAGATCCTTATGCATTAAGAAGACAGGCTACAGGCATTGTGCAAACATTAAGGGATAAAGATTGGAACTTGCTATTAGAAGAGCTTGTAAAGCTGACAATCAGCAACTGTACAAATTCCTTTAAAGTTTCTGAAGAAGAGCTATATCAAAATATTATTGCTTTCTTTAAACTGCGTATTAAACATATTCTGCAAGAAGAAGGAATTCGTTATGATCTAATCGAAGCAGTTCTTGGAAATGAAGTCGGGAATATTGCCAGTTTAATAAGAAGAGCGCAAGTACTAGAAGCACATAAAGAAGAAAAAGATTTTAAAGAAGGCATGGAAGCGTTAAGCCGTGTTATAAATATTTCTAATAAAGCAGTTGTAGCAGGGGAAGTGGAACAAAGCTTGTTTGAAAATGAACAAGAATCTTCGTTATATGATAGCTACTTATCTGTAAAAGAACAATTAGAGAAAACCAATAATGAAGAAGATGCTTTCCAGCTGCTATTCTCTTTAAAAGAAAATATTACACATTATTTTGATCATACGATGGTAATGGCAAAAGAGGAAAAACTGAAAGAAAATCGTTTGAATCAAATGGTGAAGTTGGCGGAAATAATAAAGTCGTTTGCTAATGTAAATGAAGTAATTGTCAAGTAGTGCAGGAAAATAACCCATAACTAGGAAAATACTCTCTTGAACAAAGCTTTCACTAAATAATATATTTTTAGTGAAAGCTTTCAGCATGCCATCTTTATTTTTTTATAATAGGCAGCATACTAGAGTGTAAAATACTCCTCTTAATTTTTTATTACCGTTTTTCTTTTTTTGTGATGGCTCATGCTACTTGTACAGCAGTCATTCCTTTATGATGAAGGTGGTGAATAAAAAATAGAACTAAATAATAGGCAAAACGAGATTTTAAAAATTGTAAAAGAAAATGGCCCAATAACGGGTGAACAGATTGCTGATAAATTATCTTTAACGAGAGCAACCTTACGTCCTGATCTTGCCATTTTAACAATGGCGGGTTTTTTAGATGCAAGACCTAGAGTTGGTTATTTTTATACTGGAAAAACTTCGGCGCAATTATTAACGGAAAATATTCAAAAGTTATTAGTGAAGGATTATTATTCCAAACCTGTAGTGGTGAAAGAGAATACATCTGTTTATGATGCGATTGTTACCATGTTTACAGAAGATGTTGGAACTGTGTTTGTAGTAGATAATCAGGACATTTTAGTGGGAGTTGTCTCACGAAAGGATTTTTTACGTGCAAGCATTGGAAAACAAGATTTAACAGCCCTGCCTGTTACTATTATGATGACAAGGATGCCAAATATTACATTTTGTTGCTTAGAGGACTTATTAGTGAATGTTGGCAAAAAATTAATCGAAAGAGAAATTGACGCCCTTCCTGTTGTGAAAAAATCAGAAAAAGGTCTTGTTGTAATAGGAAGAGTGACAAAAACAAATCTTACAAAAGCATTAGTTGTCCTTGCAGAAAAACGATTGTAGAAGAGGGGGAAGCAATAGATGGAAGAAAAACAAATTATTTATGTTGTGTCTGATTCCGTAGGGGAGACGGCAGAACTAGTTACGAAAGCAGCAATCAGCCAATTTTCAGGCATTAATGTAAATGTCCTGATAAAAAGATTTCCATTCGTAGAAGATTTATCCAATATTCATGAGGTTGTTCTCCAAGCTAAATTAGAAAATGGAATGATTGCATATACGCTTGTTAAGCCTGAAATGAGAGAATATATGAGTGAATTGGCAAGAGACGCTGGAGTATATGCTTGTGATATTATTGGTCCAATTATTGATCAGTTTCAAATGCTTTGGGGCAAAACACCTTTATTTCAACCAGGACTTGTACGAAAACTAGATGATGATTATTATAAAAAAGTTGAGGCAATTGAATTTGCAGTTAAATACGATGATGGAAGAGATCCGAGAGGTTTGGAAAAAGCAGATATTATATTGATTGGTGTATCAAGAACATCCAAAACACCACTTTCGCAGTTTCTTGCGCATAAAAGGCTGAAGGTTGCCAATGTTCCTATTGTCCCAGAAGTAGATCCTCCAAGAGAACTTTTTCAGCTGCCTGCAAGCAAATGCTTCGGTCTAAAAATCAGTCCGAAAAAATTGAATAATATTCGAAAAGAACGTTTAATTTCTTTAGGTTTAAGTGATAGTGCAAGCTATGCTAAAATCGAACGGATTCAGGATGAAATTAAATACTTCGATCGAATTGTTAATCGTATTGGCTGTCCTGTTATTGATGTGACCAACAAAGCAGTAGAAGAAACGGCTAATATTATTTTTAATTTATACCATCGAACAAAACATAATTCTTAATTTTTTATTAAAGTGCGTGTTCAAAAAAGAGGATAAAAAGGACCAAGAAGTTCGAGGCGGCTTAACTTTGAGTATCGGAACGTATGCTGTTAATACGTGAGAAGCGGAAAAGTAAGCTAACGAAGAAATTCGATGTGTCATTTTTACCGGACTTTTTGAACAACCTATCAAAGATAAAAAATATGACTTTGTCTAACAGGACAAGGTCTTTCTATTGTCGCAGGTATTCTTTGGACTTATTTTTTTTACTATTTTTATAAAATGTGCGTATAATTATGAAGTCTAGATGTAGTAAGTATCTTTTTAGAGAGAAAATGATGGAAATTCTTATGTTTATGCACTATAATAAAAAATTGTGATAAAAAATATCATATTTAGGTTTAGAGTTGATTAATTACGAATAAACTATTTATTGTTAGAAGTCAAGAAAATGAGATAAAAAAAATTCGACAATACTTCTTTTATTGAAAAAAAATTTGGAAGAAGGAATATGTGGAGTGATGTAGAATAAGTAGTACAATAGGGAAACATACCATCTATGTTGACGCCGATTCCTGTCCAGTTAAGCAGGAAATTGTCGAAATTACTAAAAGTTATTGTTTCGAACTATTATTTATTGCCTCTTATGCTCATATGAAAAGTGAACAAGATGGTGCAAATTGGAAATTTGTAGATAGTAGCAAAGAAGCAGTTGATTTATTTATTATGAATAAAGTAAAACAACAGGATGTTGTTATCACACAGGATATTGGTTTAGCTTCTACTCTTTTGGTAAAAGGGGTGTATGTTCTATCTCCAAGGGGAAAGGTTATAGAAGAGAAGGACATCCATACTGCTTTAGATTTGCGCTATTTATCTGCTAAAGCGAGAAGAAGAGGTATTTATGGGAAAGGGCCAAAACCATTTACTGATGACGATCGCCAACGATTCAAGAGAAATTTAATGAGGATTTTGTCGAAAATTGAAGGAGAATAACAATTCATGTCGAATACCTCTATATAGGCAAGTTTAGTTTATAGGGAGATGGCTTAAATGGCAGGGCTAATTCCTGAAGAAAAAATAAATGAAATAAAACAAGCAATTGACATTGTGGATGTTATTGGTGAGCATGTTCAATTAACAAAACAAGGACGTAATTTTTTAGGATTATGTCCGTTTCATGGGGAAAAAACTCCATCATTTTCTGTTTCACCGGAAAAACAAATATTTCACTGTTTTGGTTGTCATGCTGGTGGAAATGTATTCTCGTTTTTGATGGATTTAGAAGGCTATTCTTTTCAAGAAGTCACCGCTAAATTAGCAAAAAGAGCAAATGTTGATCTTGGTATGGAATTAACTGATGTTGAACAGAAAAAAAGTATACCAGATGATTTACAGCAGATGTTGGATGCTCATGATTTGTTAACTAAATTTTATCATCATTTATTAGTAAATACAAAGGATGGTCAACATGCTTTAGAATATTTACTGAATCGAGGCTTTACCATCCCTATTATTGAGAAGTTCCAAATTGGCTGCTCACTGCAAACTTGGGATTTGGCAGTAAAGTTTTTAGGGAAAAGAAAATATGATGTTACATGGATGGAAAAAGCAGGGTTAATCATTAAAAGCGAAAAGGAAAATAAGTATTTTGATCGTTTTAGAGATCGAATTATCTTTCCTATAATGGATCGCAATGGTCGTACAATTGCTTTTTCAGGGCGAGCATTAGGGGATGCACATCCCAAATACCTTAACAGTCCTGAAACACCAATTTTTAATAAAAGCAGTACACTTTATAATTTTCATATGGCGAGGCAGAACATTCGAAAGCATCAACATGCCGTTCTTTTTGAAGGGTTTGCCGATTGTATTGCTGCTTCGAGGTCAGGAATAGAAAATGGTGTCGCAACTATGGGTACTTCTTTAACAGATGAGCACATAGGTCTTTTAAAGAGGAATGCCCAAACAGTTACGATTTGTTATGATTCAGATTCTGCTGGAATTGAAGCAGCATATCGTGCAGGGCAGCTTTTAACGAAAGCAAATTGCTCTGTTAAAGTAGTTTTATTACCAGATGGAATGGACCCTGATGATTTTGTCAATAAATTTGGGGAACAAAAATTACAGCATGAAATTTTTCATAATAGTATTTCTTATATGAGTTTTAAGCTAATTTATTATCGGAGAGGTAAAAATCTTCAAAATGAAGGAGATAAGCTCAAGTATATAGAAGAAGTACTAGGAGAAATTGCTAAACTTGATAAGGCTGTTGAAAAAGACATTTATATAAGACAGCTTGCCTCTGAGTTTTCGATCTCTTTAGAAGCACTTATACAGCAGGAGAAGCAGCTTGCTGATTCTTTACAAAGAAATAATTCAAATAAAAGCATTAGTGCACCTGTAAAGCAATATAGTGTAAGAAAACCAGTAAAAAATTTATTGCCTGCGTTTCATACTGCAGAAAGAAGACTGCTTGCGCATATGCTGAAAAGTGAAGATATTGCTTTTAAAGTGCAGGAGTTTCTGCAGGGGAAAACATTTAATATTGATGAACATCAAGCAATATTTACGTATCTGCTAGCTTATTATGAAAAAGGGCAGAGCTCAGATACAAGTTCATTTATTAACTTCATTACGGATAATGAATTAAAGCGAATGGTAGTAGACATTGAGATGATGAACCTCAATGAAGAAATAAATGATCAAGAATTAATGGATTACATGAAACAAATGTTGAATTATGAAAAGATCATGCAAATAAAAGAAAAAAAGACATTGCAAAAAGAAGCTGAACGGCAGCAGGACTATGTGAAAGCCGCTCAAATTGGCATGGAAGTTCTGCAGTTGGAAAAAGCACTAAAATAATAGATATGGATTAGTCTTGATTTTTTGGAAGGAGGGGGACATATGGCTGAAAAGTCAGCCCGTTCAAAAACGGTTGAAACGGAATTGACCCTTGATCAGGTAAAGGAACAGATAACAGCGGTCGGTAAAAAAACAGGTGTATTAGCATATGATGATATTGCTGAAAAATTAGCTAGCTTTGAATTAGATTCCCATCAAATGGATGAGTTTTATGAGTTTTTAGGAGATCAAGGTGTCGACTTAATTGGAGATACGGAAGATGAAGCTCCTAATGTACAAGAACTTGCTAAAGGGGAAGAAGAATTCGATTTAAATGATTTAAGTGTTCCTCCGGGTGTGAAAATAAACGATCCGGTCAGAATGTATTTAAAAGAAATCGGCAGAGTTGATTTATTATCTGCAGCAGAAGAAATCAATTTGGCGAAACGTATTGAAAAAGGGGACGAAGAAGCAAAACGCCGCCTTGCAGAAGCCAATTTACGTTTAGTTGTCAGTATTGCCAAAAGGTATGTAGGACGCGGAATGATGTTCCTAGATCTTATTCAAGAAGGTAATATGGGCTTAATAAAAGCTGTTGAAAAATTTGATTACATCAAAGGATATAAATTTAGTACGTATGCTACTTGGTGGATTCGCCAAGCAATTACACGAGCAATAGCAGACCAAGCAAGAACGATTCGTATACCCGTTCATATGGTTGAAACGATAAATAAATTAATTCGTGTTCAACGTCAACTGCTTCAGGATTTAGGCCGTGAACCTACGCCTGAAGAAATTGGAGAAGATATGGATTTAACTCCAGATAAAGTAAGAGAAATTCTTAAAATTGCTCAAGAGCCAGTATCTTTGGAAACACCAATTGGGGAAGAAGACGATTCGCATTTAGGTGACTTCATTGAAGACCAAGATGCTACCTCTCCTTCAGAGCATGCTGCTTATGAATTATTAAAAGAACAGCTAGAGGATGTTTTGGATACCTTAACTGATCGCGAAGAAAATGTATTACGACTTCGTTTTGGCCTAGATGATGGCCGTACACGCACACTTGAAGAAGTCGGCAAAGTATTTGGCGTAACACGAGAGCGAATTCGTCAAATTGAAGCAAAAGCTTTAAGAAAGCTAAGACATCCAAGCAGAAGTAAACGATTAAAAGATTTCTTAGAGTAAGAAATCGTAGTACCTTGTTCAGTCCGTAAGAAAAATATATTTTTGCTTCCGAATGCGTTTGACACTTTCAGAAGCCCAATATGTTTTTTTAAAGGGCTGGGAGCTGGCCGATAAGCAGATAAAAAGGAAAATCGACTCTAAGCGCGTTCATTTCATTTTATCGAAGCTTATCGGTCGCTAGTAATCCGTCAAGCTTCAGAAAAATTCATCATTCTTAATTGTAGGAATATTTTTCGCAACGTTAAAGAGACGGATTGTATAGAAATAGTTTACTTCTTACAATAGAAGTAGCTATTTCTTTTTTTTATGAAAAAGGAAATCTTCTCAAAAATCATGTCTGCTTTTTTGAAAAAATAGTACATACTATCTTGCCATTGCCTTCATCATAATTCAGGACGTGAAAAAATGGATGATAATAGAAAAAAAGTGATTATTAAAGAAATTGTTTATTGGAAAGAAAATCGTATGCTCCCAGAACATTATTGTGATTATTTATTATCCCTATATACAGAAGGAAATCAACCAATACAAGAAGGAACGAAAAAAGCGAAGCATAAATACAGCGGACTTTTTTTATTATTCATTCCTGCAACAATAGTTTTATTATATTTTACTGAATTGTCTTTCATTTTGCAAATAGCTATTTCCCTAATTTTTCTAACTTTTTGTATAGCGGGCATTTATTTTTATAGGCATAAAAACAGTGCGGTTGATATACCTGCCGCTGTGGCGGCATTGATTGTATTACTAGCAAGTGTATATGTGATTTTCTATTTTTTTTCACATAATTTTAATTATGTATCGATTGTTTTATGTATTAATTGTGTTATTTGGTTTGTTTTTGGGAAAAAATATAAATTATTATATTTTACGATTTCTTCCATAATAGGATTTGTAATAATAGGTTGTTTGTTTCTAATCAAAATAGTATAACTTGTATAAATCCTTTCGCTAGTTTGCTGTGCAATAAGAACTTTTTCTAGTAGAAGCAAGCTATAATATAAGAGATAAAGATGAAATGTGGGGATAAAATGAATACAGATAAATTATCACAGCGTTTAGAAACAGTGGCAGAATATATACCAAATGGAGCAAAGTTTGCAGATATAGGATCAGATCATGCTTATTTGCCTTGTTATATGTTGAAAAAAAAGAAAGCTGTCTTTGCGATTGCGGGTGAAGTGGTAGAAGGTCCCTTTCAATCAGCTTGTAAACAAGTTAGGCAAGAGGGCTTAGAATCAGTTATTTCCGTTAGAAAGGGAAATGGATTAGAAGTGATTGAAGCTGGAGAAGTAGATTGTATTACTATTGCAGGAATGGGAGGCTCTCTAATTGCTACAATCCTTGAGCAAGGAAAACACAAACTTTCTAAAGTAAAACGTTTAGTTCTGCAACCAAATATACATGCCTATTCCATCCGCATTTGGCTGCTTGAAAATGGTTGGGAATTAGTGGATGAAGAAATACTAGAAGAAGATGGAAAGATATATGAAGTATTAATTGCAGAACAGGGAATACCGAATAAACCTTATTCTTCCAATTTGAATAATGAATTAGTATTGGGACCAATACTTATGAAAGAAAAAAATCAAGCCTTTCAAAAAAAATGGTCTGCTGAATGGAAAAACTGGGAGAGAGTTCTTGGACAACTTTCAACAGCATCTAATTCAGATGAAAATAGAACAAAAATGCAGGAATTAGAGTGGAAAATAAACATGGTGAAGGAGATATTAAGATGAAACAAATAAACGGGTTTGAAATAATTTCTTTATTTGAACAATATTCTCCAAAGGCATATGCAGTAGAAGGAGATAAGATTGGATTGCAAGTTGGGGATCTTAGCAAACCGGTTCAAAATGTTATGATTGCTTTAGATGTGTTGGATAGTGTCGTAGACGAGGCCATTGCCAAAAAGGTGAATTTAATCATTGCCCATCATCCGCCAATATTCCGCCCTTTAAACAAAATTACAAGTGATAACCCTTCAGGACGATTAATGCAAAAATTAATTAAGCATGATATATCTGTATATGCTGCTCACACCAATTTAGATGTTGCAATAGGTGGAGTAAATGACTTATTGAGTGAAGCACTTGGGGTGAAAGATACAAAAGTCCTTGTACCTACTTATGAGGATAAGTTAAAAAAATTAGTTGTTTATGTACCAAAAAATAGTGCAGAGGAAGTAAAAACTGCTTTGGGAAATGCAGGAGCTGGAGCAATTGGAAACTACTCGCATTGTCTTTTTGAGACAGAAGGAAAAGGTCAATTCAAACCAGGAAAAGAAACAAACCCATTTATTGGAGAACAAGATAAACTAGAGATCGTAGAGGAAATAAAAGTAGAAACTATTTTTCCTGCCTCATTAGAAAAACATATAATAAAATTGATGATAAAGGCACATCCATATGAAGAGGTTGCCTATGATATTTATGATCTTCAAATAAAGGGAGAACAATTTGGGTTAGGAAGAATTGGTACGATAGAAGAAATGACACTTTCTGATTTTGCCAACCATGTGAAAAAGGCGTTGGAAGTAGATGGTGTTCGTGTAGTTGGGGATTTACAGGCAAAAGTCAAAAAGGTTGCTGTTTTAGGTGGAGATGGGAATAAGTATTATTCTCAAGCCCTGTTTAAAGGAGCAGATGTGTATGTTACTGGAGATATGTATTATCATGTCGCCCATGATGCACAGGCTTTAGGTTTGAATATTATAGATCCTGGACATAATGTGGAAAAAGTAATGAAAAAAGGCGTTACACATGTATTAACCAACATGTGTAGGGATAAAGGGTATGATGTTCATATTTTCCCTTCTGAAATTGATACAGATCCATTTCAGTTTGTATAATATTTTTTTACCGGTTTAAATAAAAAGCAGAAAATATCCTTTGATAGAGGACATTTTCTGCTTTTTTTGTTTTTATAAAAGATAACTTGCCTATGTCACTCAAATTGCTGTACGGTCATTTTTGCATTTTATTTTATCTTTTTACTTTTGGCAGTATTTTATGCAAAGGAACTTTTTTCTCGCGATTCCATGTGTTTTCATCTGCAGGATCATATTGGTCAAGAAAGTTTATTACTTCCTTTGTAATGGGAGTAGGAGTCGAAGCACCAGCAGTAACTGCTACAACCTTAGCATCCTTAATCCAATCCAGCTGAAGTTCAGAAATATCAGCAATACGATAAGCGGTTGTATTGGCAATTTCCATTGATACCTGTGCCAGTCGATTAGAGTTATTGCTTTTTGGATCGCCTACAACAATTAGAACATCAGCCTCACCAGCTTGTTGTGCAACCGCTTCTTGGCGAACTTGAGTTGCTAAACAAATTTCTTTATGGAACTGAGCATCTGGAAATTTCGTTTTGATCGCTTCCATTAAGTCAGCAACATCCCATTGGCTCATCGTTGTTTGGTTGGTTACGAGAATTTTCTCTTGGCTAATTTCTAACTTTTCTACATCTCCAATTGTTTCAACTAATGCTACTGCATGCGGGGCAACGCCAACCGCACCCTCAGGCTCTGGATGCCCTTTTTTTCCTATATATATAATAAAATATCCTTCTTTTTCTTTTTCTCTAATTAAATCATGTGTTTTTGTCACATCGGGGCATGTTGCATCCAATGTTACAAGACCTCTTTGTTTGGCAATTTCTCTTATTTCAGGAGAGACACCGTGTGCTGTAAATATAACCGTGCCTTTATCTACTTTTTCCATTATTTCTTTTCGGTTTTGCCCATCTAATGTAATGATGCCATCTTCTTCAAATGCATCCGTTACATGTTTGTTGTGAACAATCATGCCAAGAATATATATTGGTCGTGGCAATGTTTTATCTAAAGCCGCATTTCGGGCTATTACCATCGCATCAACCACACCATAACAATAACCCCTTGGGGCAATCTTAATTACTTTCATTTTTTAATTCCTCCCGCCAGGCACTTCTATTTATCATTCTTTTGTCTGCTGGAAATTTTCAGCATCAAATAATACGAGTTACAATATGCAACATTTCTATTATATAGAACTTATGTATAGATGACAAAGTATTAAAATTATAAAAGCTTGAAGGAGATAAACGTTTTTAAAAGTAAATGAAGACTTGTCTTTTTTGTGGGTGCACAAATACAATAGACAAAATCAAAGGAGGAGAGAGGGAGAACCTGAATGTTGCCAACCAAATTGTCTTATGAAGGACAATACAAGGTGAAAAACTTAGGTACTGTCCGTCATAGATGGCAAACAATTCGCGTTTATTCTTTAAATAAGAAAAAACAATTCAGGCTGTCGATGGGGAAACGTACTTTCGAACAGCCTGGGATGTATGAAAGTAAGTATGAAGCATTTCTCAAATATACAATTTTGGCAGAGAAGGACCTTTTGGTTTTTCAGGTGTATCTGCTGTTTCCCATTCCTCTATACCAGTAGAGTCAATAGACACCTCTTTTGATGCAGATTTAGCTGGAATGCTTTTTTTCTTTTCAATAGGTTTTTCAGTTGTACCAGCTGTATCATCATCGGAAGACGCAGTATTTTTTAACCCTCTATATAATTTCCACATGGCTGGAATATTACGAACCATAGGGCCATATTGATTGATCATTGGACCGAACTGGCTTGCTGTATTAAGGAATTTTTGCGAATTGGCAAGGAATCCATTGATGGAAGCGGGATTAGTGATTGCTTTCAGTATCCCACCGCCAGAGCTTGCACTTCTAGCTCCAGCATTTGCAATATTTCCTGTAGCTGTAGAAGCACTGCTGTTTCCGCCGCCAATTAATTTAGAAAGAATACCGCCCCCGCCTCCATTTCTAGCAGGAGGTCCTCCTCCCATCATCGGATTACGGAAATTAGCTGGTCCAGGCTGTTGCATCATTCGTCCACCCATCATGCCTCGTTGGTACGGATTACGTGGTCTTGGTGGCATATCTTTGCCTCCTTTCACTTTTACTACTTTATAGAGTATGCAAGAATGAAGTTTTTGTTTAGGATTTATGCGGAACATATGGCGAAATAAATAGGCATTTTTTATTAAAAATTTTCATCAAACCATTCAATATGAAGATATTGATTTAAATGTGTGTCCTTTTTACTTTCCTTTTTGAACCACCTCTAAAAAACGTACAACAGTTTCAAATGTTATATTGTTATTAAGTAAGGAAATCCCGACCATTTTCATACTAAAAAAATGTTAAAATGTCAAAACTAAAAAATATAAAAGTGGTCTTTTGTGCAAAACTTTATTATAATAACATGATGAACAAGTGAGCAAAAAAGAACAAATTAAATAATAGGCTCAGATAGTTTTTATGCCAATAACCCTCTTAACGGCATTAGCCTTCTGAAAATAAGACTTGTTTTCGTTTTTTTTGCATTGCTATGAAGGAGTTTAAAAATGAGTGAAACAAAATTTAATCGATATCAATTAAAACCGTTTATTATAAAAGCTATAGATGAATTAGGGTTTTATGAACCAACAGAAATACAAGAGAAAGTAATACCATTAATTCTTAAAGGAGAAAGTGCAATTGGGCAGTCGCAAACAGGTACTGGAAAAACCCATTCCTATCTATTGCCGATTCTCCAAAGAGTTAACCCAGAAAAACAAGAAGTACAAGCAGTAATTACAGCGCCAACAAGAGAGTTAGCGACTCAAATTCATCAAGAAATTTTGAAAATAACAAAACATGCTGATTCAACCATTACATCCCGCTTATTTATTGGGGGAACAGATAAACAAAGAACAATTGAAAAATTAAAAGCGCAGCCGCATATCGTGGTTGGAACTCCAGGAAGAATTAATGACTTAGTAAAAGAACAAGCATTATTGGTATTTACAGCATCCATTTTAATTGTTGATGAAGCTGATTTAATGCTGGACATGGGTTTCATTGAAGATGTAGATCAAATTGCTGCAAAAATGCCAAAGAATTTAAGTATGTTTGTTTTTTCAGCAACCATTCCTGAAAAATTGAAACCATTTTTAAAAAAATATTTAGAAAATCCAACTTTTGTTCATGTTGAACCAAAGCAATTGACTGCAGCTAACATTGAACATGTGTTAATTCCCTCTAGGCATCGAGATAAAATAACAACCGTTTATGATGCTTTGACAAGTTACAACCCATATTTGGCTATTTGTTTTACGAATACGAAGCAAATGTGTGAACAAGTTGCGGCTGGTCTTGCAAATAAAGGTTTAAAAGTGGCAAGACTGCATGGCGGTTTAAGCCCGAGAGAAAGAAAAAAAGTAATGAAACAAATATTGGATTTGGAGTTCCAGTATATTATCGCTACAGATTTAGCTGCAAGGGGAATCGATATTAAAGGAATAAGCCATGTTATTAATTATGAGCTTCCAACGGACTTGGATTTTTATGTCCATCGTGTAGGAAGAACGGCTCGTGCAGGATATTCTGGTATTGCATTAACAATTTATGAAACTTCAGATGAGGATGCATTAAACCAACTTGAAAAACAAGGCATAGAATTTAAGAATATGGATTTAAAAAATGGAGAATGGATTTCCATTGATGATAGAAATCGTCGAAAAAAACGTCAAAAACAAACAGATGACGTAGATGCTAAAGCAAAATCATTAGTACAAAAACCCAAAAAAGTAAAACCAGGCTACAAAAAGAAAATGCAGAGGGAAGTAGAAAGCATTAAAAAGAGAGAAAGACGGATGAAAAGTAAACGAAAATAATAAACTGTCAGCACAGATAGCATCTTTATCTGTGTTTCTCTAATTAAGTGTTTTTAACTTCTTTTATGAGATAAAGCATTTGATAGAATAAACAGTAGAGGAGAGGTTAGATTGCTGAAAATTGGTTCACATGTTTCCATGAGCGGTAAAAAAATGCTTTTAGCATCTAGTGAAGAAGCCGTTTCATATGGTGCCAATACATTTATGATTTATACTGGTGCACCACAAAATACTAGAAGAAAAAAAATCGAGGATTTAAATATAGAAGCTGGTCATCGTCATATGCTGGAACATGGAATTACAGATATTATTGTTCATGCTCCGTATATTATAAATATTGCGAATAAAACCAATCCAGCAACCTTTGAACTTGGCGTGAATTTTTTGCGTTCCGAGATTGAAAGAACGGAAAGTTTAGGGGCGAAACAAATTGTCTTACATCCAGGAGCCCATGTTGGAGCTGGAACGGAGATTGGGATAAAAAGAATTATTGAGGGCTTGAATGAAGTGTTAACTGGCAAAGAGAACCTTCAAATAGCGTTAGAAACAATGGCGGGAAAAGGATCAGAATGTGGGAAGACGTTTGAAGAGCTAGCAATGATTATGGATGGGGTTACTTATAATGATAAACTGTCCGTATGCTTTGATACATGTCATACACATGATGCCGGTTATAATATTGTCGAAGATTTTGACGGGGTATTAGCTGAGTTTGATCAAGTTCTCGGTATAGAAAAACTGAAAGTATTGCATATTAATGACAGTAAAAATGCTCAAGGCATGAGGAAAGACCGCCATGAAAACATTGGATATGGTCATATTGGCTTTGATGCACTAAATAAAATTGTTCATCATCCACAACTGATGGAGATTGTAAAGATTTTAGAAACTCCTTATGTTGGAGAAGATAAAAAAAATAAAAAAGCACCATATAAACATGAAATTGACATGTTAAAAAAACAAGTATTTAATTCCAATTTATTGGATGAGATTTTGATCGGATAAGATAAGGAGGCTTCAAACTGTTGGGTTTTACTCGATCTGTGCGAAGCCTCCGCAAATAAAATATGTCTACAAGTACCTTCTATGTTGGAAGGTTTCTTTTTTGGGGCTACCCTGAAAAGTGGCACAGTCCGCAGTCAGAATACACTTCGCTTTCCTGTGGGCTACGCCTGAGCCTCCTCGTTTCATTCACTGCGGGGTCTCGCTTTCCCACGGGAGTCTTCGTGTACTCTGACTGCTCTATGCTAAAAATTACTTTGCTATGTCTACATGTAATTTGTTCTTATGTAGCAAGCAAAAGCATTACTTGGCAAAAAGGTTAAATAATTGGTTAACTTCTTTCGCTGTTGCTGGACTAGTAAGTTTGGCTATGTCTCTGATTAGTTTAGATCGTTCAGTTGGGTTGAAAATATTTATTTTTTTTCCATTTAAATGGTTGGCTAACGTTACTGCTTCATCATCAGAAATCGCAATTTTAAATTGTTTGCTATATTTTAATAGCTCTGTCGAAGTTATATTGCTGATCTTATGGTTGATAATATTTTCAAAAATTTTCATGTCATCACTCCCCATTCTAACATATGAACTAAATGGGTGAATTGTGCCTATTTTTTTTGAAAAGTTCATGGTGTGATGAAAATCAACAGCCTAAATATACTTCAATTTCTACTGAGCCGCTTCGTAACTATATTATTGAAATCTTGTCTATTGTTGGAGTGCTGCTTTGTGCTGGAAGGTAGACAACGAGGTTTTTAAAGAATGGTCTTGTGAAAGGAAAGTGTTACTTGCTTTATACAAGCGCTTCTTGTATACTGTTTTAGATAAATCGTAACCATTACAATATGGGATAATGGAAATAAAACGATTATATTCTAGATATGTATGGACTACGTTAATAACAAATTATTTCGAGAAAAATATAGATACAAATGGAGATGGGAGAATTGAATGTACAATTTGCTTTAGAATTATTGAAGGAACAAGGGTACAAACATACAGATAAACGCGAAGATATGCTTGAATTATTTGCAACAAGCAACAAATATTTAACAGCAAAAGAAGTGCTGGATGCATTGAAAAAGGATTACCCTGGATTAAGTTTTGATACGATTTACCGTAATTTGTCTTTATTTGTTGAAATGAATATTTTTGAAATGACAGAATTAAGCGGAGAAAAGCACTTTCGTTTCACTTGCTCCCATCAAGAACATCATCATCATTTTATCTGTTTAGAGTGTGGGAAAACAAAAGAAATTATAACATGTCCGATGGAAGAATTAACAGATAGTTTAAAAGGCTATGATGTTTCTGGACACAAATTCGAAATATACGGGAAATGTCCTAATTGTAAAGAAGCTGGGGCATAAGTATTCCAGCTGAAGATAAACCCGAACCATGATACGAAGATGAAAAAATATTTCGTATCATGGTTGGGTTTTTTATTTATGTAAGGTTTGTGGTAATCACCCGCAGCCTGCATACACTTCGCTTTCCGTGGGGTTCGCGCTGAAAATCAACGCTACTAGTGTTTAGTCATCATACCTTGTAATGAAATTCGAAGACAAGAACGTATTCTAAAACAGGTTGCTTGTAACGGAGGGTGCGAAGACTCCTGCGGGAAATGTGGGAAGGCTGAGACCCCGCAAGGCAACGCCGAGGAGGCTCAGCTCCCACCCCGCGGAAAGCGAAGCAACCCGTAGTGGAAAGCAACCACCACACTAAAAAACAAGCCTCCCATTTTATTGTTCTTAAACCGAGTAATATCAAGACTTGCAGACGAATTTGAAGGTGCAAGGTTTGGGTTAACTATATGAAAAAACATGAGTAACCAGTATAGGGAAGTAACCATTTAAGTGCTAAATTAGAGAATGTTCGTCTCTACCTATTATCTATTTAGTTATGTCTCAGCCTCTTTTTTTGTGACTCTTAAGTATTTACGGAAGATTTAGATTTTGCCCAATTTGTTACCCATTCGTAAGCTTCATTCCAGCTTGCTACTCTAATTACTCCTTCAGGGATAGGATCTCTATTGTATGGAGTGTCAAATAAAATAACTGGAATGCCGCACTCTTCATGTATCATAACTGCATTATCATGTTTATCCTCAAAGAATATATCTACTTCGTATTTTTGTGCAGCGGCAATTTTGTGATGTGTACCAATTAAATCGATATGATCAAATGAAAGCTGATTTGTTAAAAACCATTTTTTTGTTATTTCTAAGAGATGGGAACTTCTTGCACTAATAAAATATAGTTCAAATTCTTCTGCCCATTTACGCAAAACGTAACTAGCACCTTCAGCGAGAGGGGAATCTGCATAAATACGGGGTTCATTGTCTATAAACCATTGATTAAATTCTTCTTTTGGTATATTTACAAGTGGATATAAATCATATTCTTTAATATGATCTAAGGTAATATTTAATTGAAAGCTTTCGTTTAGATAGGGTACGAAGGTGGAGGGGCTTGTCACCGTACCATCAATATCAATTCCAAATCGTAATTTTTTCATTATGTACTCCTTTGTTTACAGTAAAATTGAATGTTTGTAAGATTATCCTATTTTGATAAAAATTTTATTGTTTCCTTCTATAAGCTTAACAAAATAAAGTGGATATCGAAAGGTTTTCTCTTCTTAATAGAGAGGAGAGTTCTTTGTATTGGTTTTTTTGACTGATTTTAGGCTACCCTGAAAAGAGGAGTGCACTCTCAATGAGTCCGCAGCTATATATAATTCGTTTTCCTGCGGGCGTCCTCGATTTCCGCGGTCGTCTTCGTGTATTCTGGCAGATCTGTGCTTCAAATTTGCTATTTGGTTTCTCCACAAGTGTTTTGCTGATTTTCTTATAGGATCCTTCAACAACTTTTAAGCAACTTTTTTTCTTGTCTTATTATTGACGTAATGGAATCTTATCATGTCAAGGGTGCTGATTATCTGAAATTAGACAGACTTATCCTGTGAAACGTTAAGTATTTTTTTTACTGGTGAATTTTACCTGATTAAATTCGAGAATTATGAATCAGGACCAAAACAACTGAGAAATGAGGGAAGTTTGTCCGATAAAGGGTGAATCCAGATCAAAAACCAAAATTCTGGATCCTGTCCCATATTACACGAAAGCATTACCATAGTGGGACCGGTTCCAGAATTTAAAGAACTTTTTTATGGAGTTACTCGTTAATTAACACGCCAGTTATCATGTATTAGTAAAACAGCTGTTAATAGAGTAAATCATTAACAGCTATAAAAAAGACGAAATGGGCGATGATAATAAATGCTCCTATTAATGAAAGCGAGGGATTCATCATGGCAGACTATAACAGCAATGAAGAATATGATCGTCGGGATAGAGAGCAACATGGTATATCAGATGAAGATTTTTTAGAAGAAACTTCTGCTGAATTTGCAGCCCCTATCACGTATAATAATGATCGCGATACGGAAAGAGAAAAAGGAGGCAAAGGGGTAGGAATAACAGCGTTAATCTTATCCATTATATCCTTATTTGTATGGCCGATTGTTTTAGGAGCAGTAGGAATAGTTTTAGGGTTTGTTGCAAGAAGAAGGGGAGCGTTAAGCCTTGGAACATGGGCAATCTCTTTAGGAGCAATCTCCATTATCATTGGAATATTTCTTGCTCCCTTCTTTTAAATAATGAAAAAACCGCTCAAAACATTGGCTTTTGAGCGGTTTTTTATTATCTTATTTTTGTATGGGCTGTTGCTTTAACTGACAGATGGATACATTTTAGTTTCCATGTATTTAGGATAGGATACCCTGAAAAGTGCTTTTGGGCGTCCGCAGTCAGAATATACAGGTTGCTTTCCTGCTGGCAAGCGAAGAGCCTCCTCGCTGCTCCTTGTACTTTAAGGAAGCGTCCGTTTTTATTTTATTTCTACTTGTGCTGCTTCTTCAGCAGCTTTTTTTGCAAAATATTCTTCGGCGATAATGTCAATTTCTTTTTTTAATTCTTCGACCATGATTTCTTCAGGAACTTTGCGGACGATTTTTCCTTTACGGAATAGTAATCCTTCTCCGCGAGCACCGGCAATGCCGATATCTGCTTCTCTTGCCTCACCTGGTCCGTTGACTGCACAGCCAAGTACTGCTACTTTAATAGGTGCTTTTATCGTTGAGATATATTCTTCTACTTCGTTTGCGATGGAAATTAAATCAATTTCAATTCTTCCGCAAGTTGGACAAGAAATAAGGGTTGCTGCATTAGACGATAGTCCAAATGATTTTAGCAATTCGCGGGCTACTTTCACTTCTTCTACTGGATCAGCACTTAAAGAAATACGAAGTGTATTTCCAATTCCTTTGCTAAGAATTGCCCCTAATCCTGCAGCACTTTTTACGGTGCCGGCAAATAGTGTCCCGGATTCCGTAATCCCAAGATGCAATGGGTAGTCAAAAGCTTGAGCAGCCTTTTCATATGCCTCTATAGCTAAGTTTACATCGGAAGCTTTCATGGATACGATAATATCATGGAAGTCTAAATCCTCTAATATTTTTATATGATGGAGAGCACTTTCCACCATACCATCTGCAGTTGGATAACCGTATTTTTCGAGAATTCTTTTTTCAAGGGAACCGGCATTTACACCAATTCGAATAGGAATTCCTTTTGCTTTTGCTGCTTTTACAACTGCTTCTACTTTTTCCCTTTTGCCGATATTCCCTGGATTAATTCTGATTTTATCCGCGCCGCCTTCAATAGCCTTTAGAGCTAGACGGTAATCGAAATGAATATCAACAACAAGCGGTATATTAATTTGTTTTTTAATGTCTGCAATCGCATCTGCTGCACGTTCATCTGGACAAGCCACACGGACAATTTGACAGCCAGCTTCTTCTAAACGCTTTATTTCTGCAACAGTTGCTTCGACATCATGTGTTTTTGTTGTTGTCATACTTTGGATAAAAAGCTCGTTGCTTCCCCCAATTGTTAAATTACCAACTTTAATTGGACGGGTTTTAGTACGATGTATTAATTCACTCAATGGTGATTCGCTCCTTTAAACATTGGACACGCCAAATATATAGTATTACAGTATTTTATCATTTAAATCACTTTCCTATTGTAACAATGAAACACAAAGATTGACAAGGAACTTGCTGATTTTTACAGCCTGTTTTATTTTATAGCTGCAATATTGCTGTAATTGGTGGACGAAAAGGAAACGAATCAGAAGAAAGATAAATTTTTATTGAACATTTTGATAATCTGGAAAATAGTATAGTTTACCGACCTGAATGTCTTCAGGAGAAAGATTATGATTTAGTTGTTTAAAATCTTTAATTAATTGATCGATGCTGACAGGTAAGCTTTTATTTAATTTATCTTCCGCAATGAGAAGCACTGTATCTCCTGTCTGTACTTTATGTTGAAAGGAAGGTATGGAAGTGTTTGGAGAAGCTTGGACTTCGATTGCAGGCTCTTGGGTGGGGGAAAGAGTGCCATGATTTAAGTCAAAATAAATAACATAAACTGTAATAAGAATAAGAGCAGTAATTACGAGCCGTTTCATGATTTGCCTCCCATTAATGTATTGTTAAGCTATAAACCATGAATATGCTTGTCCAGTAAAAAATATTACAAATAATAAATTGCGTTCATTTATAATCAATGTAATAGGAAATAAAGTATAGGTGAAAAGGACTGGTTTAATAAAAAATTTACTTTCTCTTTACATTGGCTTTATATATTTTTGCCAAAATGAAAAAGGAGAGTGGGGGGGTTTGAATGAAAATAAAAAAGTATATACGAAATGAATTTACGATTCAAAAGAGGCTGTTGGTGCTGATGATGACATTACTAATTGCAACAGTGGGAGTTGTTTCAATTGTTGCGGTCAATAAATCGAAAGAAATGGCAGTAGAGTTAATGCAGCAGCGATTAGAGCAGGAAGTGAAAGCAACATATGTAATGGCACAAAATATGAAGCTTACTTATATAAGTGATGAAGCAAAGTTTCATAAAAAAATGGAACAAGTTGTACGTGATCAAGATGCAAATTTTTTAAAGGATAATATAAATGGCAGCTATTATTTAATTACTAATCAAGAAGCGGATCCATTTAATGTAAATAAAAAAACGAGTTTAAAATTACCTGATGATGTGATGAAGGAAATTATCCAGCAGGAAACGGGAGTGCTGCAAAAACGTATTAAGGGGAAAAAGTATTCTATTGCTTTTCAAAGGATACAAGAAATGAAAGGCATCTATGTTATTATCCTTCCGCAAGAAGAGTATTTGCAAAAGGTAAATGACATAAAAAAAATAGTTTTGTTGGTATCTATTCTAAGTATTTGTATTACGATGGTTATTATTGTTTATTTTGTAAGAAGTATTGTAAAACCATTGACCATTTTACGAAACTGGATGAGGGAAGTACGTGAAGGGAATTTATTGGTTCACCCCAATATAAAGACATCGATTCCAGAGATTAAATCTTTAGTAAATAGCTATACAACCATGATTGACAGAATGAAATTAGTATTATCAGAAATGAAATCAACAAGCAGCCAGCTATCTAATACTGGCAATATGATTCAAGAACAATCTACTTTTATGAAGGAAAAGAATGTAACTCTTTCTGAAATAATCTCTATTGTAAAACAAGGGGCAAATGAAACGGCAGTAAGTTCAGAAGCAACGATAGGTATATTTCAAGAGATGAAGGATAAGATGGAACAAGTGGTGTTGAGAATGAATGATATGAATAAAAAAACAACGGTTATGAATGAAGCTGCACAAATAGGAGAGCAAAATATAAAGGATTTATTTCATTCTTTTGATTCTTTGCAAAATCAGTTTTTATCTATAACAAATACGATACTAAAAGTGAAAAAGCATTCGCAATCTATAGGTACCATTATTCATTCTATTCGGGGGTTGGCTGAACAAACAAAACTTTTAGCTTTAAATGCATCTTTAGAAGCTGCAAGAGCTGGACAAAATGGACTTGGGTTTGCTGTAGTTGCAAACGAAGTAAGAAATTTAGCAATATTATCTTCCAATGCTAGTGAAGAGATAAAAACATTTACGAACGAGATGGATTTAATTGCTGATGATGCGACAGAAGATATAGAGAAAATAACAACAGAATTTGCACATTGTGAAAAGCATTCGAAAAAAAGCAGTAAGTCTTTTGATCAGCTATTACAAGGAATAGATTCTGTTAACAATGGGCTAGTCGAAAATCAAGATCAGCTTTTTGAATTGCAAACACTCTTGCCGAAAATGGAAAATTCTTCGCTGTACTTAACATCTATAAGCCAACAAACGTTAGCGAGTTCCGATGAAATGGCAGCAATTGCAGAAATGCAACAGGAAGAAGTCCAAATAAATGCAGATATCAGCGTTAAATTGGCGCAACTAGTGGAATCACTGGAAAATTGTGCGAATCAATATAAGTTACATACATAAAAATAAAGGCTCTGTTAGCGATAAGTGTTGATTTTTCATCAAATTCAAAATGACCAGTCAATATCTACTGACTGGTCTAATATGGTAAATGAGGATTTTAAGGAGTAACATTTCTGTAAATATTAATCATCCAAGTTTATCGCTAACTTTTCTCTTTACGGGCATCCAAATTTCGCTATATACATTTTCTGATGTACCATTGTGCTTTGTAAAAGAAATTCCAGGTAAATCTGCAACTTCATAATCTGAAGAAGGCAACCATTCAGAATAAATTTTTGCGGTAGTTTCTTGAAGCGTAGCAGGAAATGGTCCTTGATTAGGGAAAATTGCCCATAAACTTTCTTCAATAGAAATTTGCTCTAAATCATCAACTGGATTTTCTTTTGTAGTTGCAAAACCAATCATATGAGTTAAGTATCCTTTTTCTTCCAAAAAACCATCATCAAAATCAAAAGATACATTCAAAACTTGATGAGGAGATAAATCAGCTAATTGATGCATGTCATTTCTTTGTTGTTCGGTAATTGACCTGGCTAGTTCTAAGATAGCATTATTTTCACCTTCGAATTGAATTGGCACTCTTTTCGATACACCTACTATATTAAACTTCTCTTTTTTTTCAATTTTGAATTCCATGGATATTCCTCCTCTTATATCTATAAAGAATGAAAATTTGGGAAATGATTTTTGAATTTTGTTTATAGTTACTTCTGAAGGTAAAAAACCGCTCCATCCACGAAAGGCTCTTGAAAATCCTTCTAAGGATTGATAGCCATATTTATAGGCAATATCTGTAACTTTTGCTCCGTTTATTAATTCAACATTCGCAACTGATAATCTCCTATTTTTGATATACTCATTCAATGACATTCCAGCCATATACGAAAACATTCTTTTAAAATGATAATCAGATAATCCTACAATTTTTGCTATATCTTTTCCAGAGATTTCTTCCATTAAATGTGTTTCGATGTAATCCATTAAATTATTGAATTCTTGTAACATTTATTTCCCTCCTTTACAAATACATATTATCGTTAAAATTTATTATTTACTTGATATTTTTTATACGGAATTTATCGGAACCTGTCTGCCATGCAGCGGATCCTTTATAAGCTTTTCATTCATTTACTTTATGAAAGAGGGATTTTGATTCGAATAATGGTGGAAGGGGAGTCTTTAACCACGCAAATACCCCCTCCTTACCAAATTGGCCTAAACGTTCTATATCACTAACAGAGTCAAAATAAAAAAGATTGTCCTAATTGTTAGAACCAACAATGGACAATCTTTTTTTGTTTTATATAAAGCTACAGAGCTTTAGGTTTTTTATCTAAAGGAATTTCTTTTATAGCTAAAAATACGATAAAGAGACTGATAAACCAATTTAGCAGCGATCCATTAGGTACAATTGTCTGAAGTGTATCCATTATGATAAAAAACACAGAAGGCAATGTGATACTGTAGGCAGTTATTTTCCAAACTTGCGAATAAGATAAGGAACGACCTAGTATTTTTGAAAATAAATTTCCGAAAATAGCAAGGATTAAGGTGAGAATTACCTTGGAAATCATTGTTACAATAAAATAAATAACAGCAAAGACGCTAATAATAATGGGAAGCATTGATTCCGTTGTTTGTAAAAAATCAAGAATATCATTATTTGTAATATTTACATCACCAAAATTAGCATATTCCATTGCTTGTGATTGCCCTGCTGTTGAAAAAACAAATTCATTTTTTAGAAAGGCAACAGTAGTTCCGGAAGAGCTGATGGAACTAGTGTTATATGTACCTGTAGAGTCAACAATAATGGTTAAATCATCTTTGTTAATAATCATTGGCTCTTTCTCATTCGATTGAAGCTCATTATTACTTATGGAAAAGGAAAAAGCTTCATCCTCCATCGCATTCGATAAGGATTGAACACCATCACTCATTCCTTTACTTAAATAGTAAAGTGTTGGAATGGATACCAACAAGGACAAAAGAAGAAGATAAAGAATCGTTTTACCATTTTTCTGCGAACGATAGGCAGCTATATCTTTAGGAGAATAGATGCTTTTAATAAATTGCTTAAAAATATTCATTTTGACACACCCTTTTAAATATTCATACCTATTTTATCGTCCAATCCGTTTAGATACAAGTTTCATGAGTAAATGAGTGTATAATGAATACATATTGAATGGTTGTTTCTCTAAAGAATAGGGTAAATTTTGTAGTAAATAAATAAAAAAAGGGGGATTGATGGTGGAATATATTTATTGGATTATTATTACAGTGCTTTTTCTTATTGCATATATTGGATTAGTTTATCCTATTATTCCAGGTGTTTTATTTTTAGTAGCAGGTTTTTTTGCGTATGGATTTTTATTTACTTTTGCGCATTTTTCCATTCTTTTTTGGATTATTCAGGCGATGTTTACTCTCCTATTGTTTTGTGCCGATTATTTGGCTAACTTAATTGGAGTTAAGAAATATGGAGGTTCAAAAGCTGGAGCTTGGGGGAGTACAATTGGGCTGCTTGTTGGTCCTTTTGTTATTCCAGTAATGGGAATATTAATTGGTCCGTTTTTAGGTGCAGTGATTGCAGAGCTTGTTGTAAACAGAACAAATTGGAAAACAGCCTTAAAAGTCGGGGTAGGATCCGTAATAGGTTTTCTCAGCAGTGTAATTACAAAGGGAGTTATTCAAGCGATTATGATTATTTATTTTTTAATTGTGGTGCTTTAATCTGCACAAGCATTAACCGGAAAGAGTTGTCTTTTTTATGTATACTCTGAAAAAGGGTTTGGGCTCTCTCTATGGGCGCACAAGTACAGGCAGATGCTGGAGCCTTAAATCGGCCAGCATCTGCCTGTACTTTGTTTATTTCACCAAGCCAGTAAAAGTAAAAAAGCATTTTTTTGGAGTGTGTATATTTTTTTTGAGAGATGTTGAATGCGTTTGGGCTTTTGTTTTTACCTATTAATTTAATCCGCAAACATCGGCAGGGCAATTTTGACAATCTACGCCTTTTTTTAAATAGGCTAAATCTTTTATTGTGAATTTTTGATTAGAATAAGAGATAATATCAGCTTCACGTAATTCTTTTAGAATTCTTTGCATTACTTCTCGTGTGCCAAATGTTAAATTAGCAAGTTCTTGGTGAGTAAGGGGAAAATCAATTAAGATTCCTTCGTCTGTTTTTTTTCCGAAAGAGTGACATAATCGAATTAAAATACTGTATAAACCGCCTTTTTTACCATTCATAATTAAATCCTGGCATTTCATATGTGCTTTTAAGTAACCTGTACTTAACCAGCTAGTTAAGGCAGTTAATAAAATGGGATCTTTTAAAACAGCTTCTTCAAATTCTTCTCGATCAATGGTTAATATTTCACAATCAGTTATTGTTCTAGAGAAAAAATGATATTTAGGAGAACGTTTAAATAATTGATATTCAAGAAGGGCTTCCTCATCGTGAAGTATTTTTAAAATAAATTCTTTTCCTTTTTCATGTACTCGTCCTAATGATAAGGTGCCGCGTAATAAGATATAAATTTTATTAACGGGATCTTTTTCTTGAAAAAGCAGGGATCCTTTTTTTACATTTATTATTTTATTTATATCAAAAAAATTTTGAATTAATAAACTGTATAAGGACAATTGAATTTCAGTCATAATATTGCACTCCTCCTTATGTTCTTACCTATTGATTAAAGGATATTGTGAAAAGATTGTCAATCTTTTTTTGGGATTTATTGGGTTTAATGGAACGTTTAGTCGTTCTTAATATGTGTGCAAACATTGGTATGGTAGGGGGGAAATTAATAATGACAATTTTTCGAACTTATCAAAACGATAAAGGCTATCGTTTTCAAGTATTTTTTATAGAAGATTTCTTCAGATTTCATTTTTGTGATATTCATCACCAAAAACGAAATGTTTAAAATATGAATTTAAAAATAAAAGGGTTTAACTAAGTATTGTATAGGGTAATTTAAAGATGTGAAAAGAAGAGCAGATTGTTTGAAAGAATATAGTTTATTTGATATTGTTTAGATAAAGCACTTCTCATATTAATAGTGTAGCTATAGGTAAATCACTATTAATAAGAAGTAATTTTTAAAAAATACAACCCAATACATAGGAGGAACAAAAAATGCCTTTTACATTACCACAATTACCGTATGCTTATGACGCACTAGAACCACATATCGATAAAGAAACAATGAACATTCACCATACAAAGCACCATAACACATATGTAACAAATTTAAATAATGCTTTAGAAGGAAATACAGAGTTACTTTCTAAAACAGTCGAAGAAATTGTTTCTAATTTAGATGCAGTTCCTGAAGCAGCACGCACGGCAGTTCGCAACAATGGTGGCGGACATGCAAATCATTCTTTATTTTGGGAAGTTATTTCTCCAGAAGGTGGAGGCGAACCAACTGGCGATTTAGCATCTGCTATCGAGAGCAAATTCGGAAACTTTGAAAACTTTAAAGAAGAGTTTTCTAAAGCAGCTACAACTCGTTTTGGTTCAGGCTGGGCTTGGCTAGTTGTAAATAATGGAGAGTTAGAAGTAACTAGTACACCAAACCAAGATTCACCTTTAATGGAAGGTAAAACGCCTGTTCTTGGCTTAGATGTTTGGGAGCATGCTTACTACTTAAATTATCAAAACCGTCGTCCTGAATATATTAATGCATTTTTTAATGTAATTAATTGGACAGAAGTTGCAAAACGCTACGAATCAGCAAAATAATCGTTTAAAACTCACTGATCAAATTGATTAGTGAGTTTTATTTTTATTTCTCATTCTGTATAGAGTGTTGTTAAGCAAATTGTTATTCCTTTTGCTCTCTAAAATCTCTCTCCTATCCAGCTTTTAAAAAAGTTTCCCCTTCCCAATTTTTTTAGTCCCTTTTTTATGTATAACGAACATGTTTTTGATAGAAACTACCCTAGAACAAAGGGGAGTTTTTTATGATGAAAACAAATAAACTACTTGGCAATGTGGAATTAACAAAGGATTTAAATTTATTATTGCTTATTGGCGGCTTATATTCATTAAGTATTGCCCTTTCCAATACTTTCGTAAATATATTTTTGTGGAAGCAGTCGGGAGAATTTAAAGATTTAGGGTTATATAATATGGCCATCATTATTCTTCAGCTTGTAACGTTTATACTGGCAGGAAGATGGGCGAAGAAAGTGGACAGAGTAATTGTTCTTCGTTTAGGGGTCATATTTTTAGCATTATTTTATTTATCTGTACTGCTAATTGGCGATAAAGCTTCCTCTTATTTGATCTTATTAGGATGCTTGTTGGGAATTGGCTACGGTTTTTATTGGTTAGCTTTTAATGTGCTTACATTCGAGGTGACAGAACCGGAGACACGAGATTTTTTTAATGGATTTTTAGGTGTTTTAACCTCGGTTGGAGGCATGATCGGCCCGATTTTAGCAGGTTACATTATTTCTGCCCTCTCTAAGTCATCAGGATATATGGTTGTATTCGGTATTTCTTTAGGGTTATTTTCTCTTGCTGTAGTATTGAGCTTCTTCTTAAAGAGAAGACCTGCAAGTGGACAATTTTTATTTAGACGAATTATCGAAGAACGGAAAAATAGCCAAAATTGGCGTTTAATCACAAAAGCGCATTTTTTCCAGGGATTACGAGAAGGAACCTTTGCTTTTGTCATCACAGTATTTGTGTTTATTGCGACAGGGAGTGAGATGGCCTTAGGGAAATTTGGCTTAATCAATTCCGGAATTTCTTTTGTAGCCTACTATATTGTTTCGAGAACAATCAAAAATGGTAATCGAAATAAAGCAATCTTAACTGGAGGAATTCTGTTATTTCTATCCATGTTTATTATCATCTTTGATTTTTCCTATACGAAATTATTGATATATGCCGGCGTAATTGCTATCGCTTATCCATTAATACTGATTCCTTATACAAGCTTAACGTTTGATGTAATCGGGAGAAGCTGGAATGCTAGAGAAATGAGAATTGAATATATTGTTGTTCGAGAAATGTTTCTAAATTTAGGTCGTTTATTTTCTATTCTTGTGTTTTTTGTAGGCGTCCTATTTTTTCAACCAGATAAAATTCTACCATACGTATTATTCCTATTAGGTACTGGTCATTCGTTTATTTACTTTTGTACAAGAAAAATTAGATTGGATTCAAAATAGTAGAAATTATCGAAGTGGTACGGTAAAGTTTTTAACTCAAACTTTTCAGTTATAAATTCCTCTTCATGTATTACGATAACTTGGTTTAGAGCAATGAGAAAAGGGTGATTGATTCGTCTTTTTGGGTGTTTTTTGCAAACATTATTCCTTATAAATAGGGGCAAGATTCTCGTTTCAGGATGCTCGCTTTCCGTGGGGCGTGCGATGAGCC
>JBDNRM010000026.1:0-30478 GCA_047718615.1 Bacillus sp. (in: firmicutes)
CAGATACCCAGAATAGCCACTCGCCCGTTTTATTTTCACAGAAAAAGCGCAAGCGTCCTTGAACAGCTCTGAAGAAAAATGTTCACATGCCTCAAAAAGTGCTTTTTACTTTTAGAGGCAGGGGGTTATTTTTCACAAGAGCTAGGCGCTGGAGCTAGACACTTGCCAGACTTCAGAAAACTTATACTTTCTTAATCTTCGCACAAAAAACCCGTCCCTTAAAAGAAAGGGACGAGTTATATTATCCATTATAAACACGTGGTTCCACCCTAATTCCCGTTTAAAACAAAACTTTAAACGGCTTAGAAAAAAACAGATAACGGCTGCTAGCCGCCAACCATTAATAAGGTTTACACCCGTTCTTGGCTGAAGTTTAAAGGTGGTAAGAAATCTTATCGTGTTAGGAAGCTCCCAGCTCTATCTTCCCTCTCTTTGAACCGTACAAGAAAACTATTGTCCTCATCATAACATGTAACAAAAAATATAGTTAATTTATGTACGTTATTATATGCTTAAAAGAATAGAAAATCAAGGGCATTCGACTATTTCTATTCAAACCGTTGAGAAAGGATGCCTATACCTTGAAAAAAGTCTTCTTTTTCCAAAATATGTACTCTTTCCTCAAAAATATTAACAATTGTCCGCACGATTGGCTGCTCTCGATCCTCTGTGTATAGATAAACCTTGTTAGGAGCTAATGATAAAAGTGGTCCAATCGAGAAAGGATCAATATATACGGAGGAATGGGTAAATAATTTCTTATCTATTATCATCAATAAATCTTGTTGGGTAATTTCTTGATATTTTTCATCATAAAATTGAATTTCCAAATCAACTAAAAGGTGAATCGTTTGTTTTTTGGGAGACCTCTTGGATAGAAAGTCTCTTAATGTATGAATAAACACTTGGTATTCCTGCTCTAATTTATATTCATCAATAGAGATTTCAATATAATTTTTTAATAATTCCATAAACCTCTGCAAACGAAAAGTCACAAAGGAGTCAAATGAAAACGAAACATCTTCTTTCAACATTTCGGCAATAGCATCTTTTAAGCATGCCTCCATATTAACATTCGGAACTAAATTTGCCAGTTCTTCTCTTTCCCCTTCTATTAAAGAATGGGTGATTTCTAATATATGCCGCTGCTCTGTTTCATCTTTAAATAGATATTGATTTTCTATTATTCCTTTTGCCCATCCATCACATTTATATTGAAAAATAAATTGATAAAACACCTTTTTCAATTTGTCCAAACTTTTATAAACATTTGCTGATTTATCCCAATCAATAATTAAAATATGCTCATTTTCTTTTTGAACATCCTTTATCTTCCATTCCAAATGATATAATTTATGACACATTAATTTTTTCAGTTTTTTTGCATCCTCTATATATTGAAAAATAATCTCAATCAATCCTATCCCCCCTTTATGAAGAAATCCCTGATAGCATGTATATGGGGGAAATAGAAAAAATAGAAGTAATTGTACGTAGTATTAGAAAAAAAAACAAACGTTTTCCTGAATCACTATTGTTCACTCCCAATAGCGATTGTTGGATAACGCCCGTTTTTTATTATATTCTTTTATTTGAACCTTTTACATGAATCGGATTTGCTAAATATCTTATTCTTTCCATGACTCTCATCGCTTTCATTTTTTCCTCTTCCCCTCTTTGCGAATAGGTTAAATGATGTTCTAAGCCACTAAAATCAAAATTAGAAGTGAATAAGGTCGGCAGATTCTCCAACATTCTAAACTGAAGAATCGGCCCTAGTACTTCATCTCTTATCCAACTGGACATTGTCTCTGCACCGATATCATCTAACATCAAAATCGGTTCACGTTTTATTCTTTCTAGCTTTTCATTTAAAGTGCTGTCCCCGATAGAGCTCTTCATTTCTCTGAAAAGTTCTGGCACATATACAATCGTGGAGGAAATTTGATGCTGGGACAATTCATTGGCAATCGCCCCTAAAATAAATGATTTCCCAACGCCAAATTCACCATAAAAATAAATGCCCTTTTGCCTTTTGCCTGGCTCATACTGTTTAACAAAATTAATAGCTGCCCGAACTGCTTCTGTACGCTCCTCTCCAATATCCATATTGGAAAAAGAAGCTTCTAAAATATCTTTCGGAACATATAAGCTTTGAATCAATTTTTCTTTTTTCTTTTGAGCATCTTCCATGATTTTTCTTGGACAACGATCATATTGAATATCAATGACCCCTCTTATCATGACAAGCTTCGGATGATAGCCCTTCATCATATTTATACATGAATGTAGATTCGGACATTTGTTGCACTCTTTGCTTTGGTTTGCATATTCATACAGCTTACTCATGCCGACTTCCACTATTTGCGAAGTTAATTCTTCTTCATGCTCTCGAAGAAATGCTCTCACTTCTGGATGATTAAGAACCTCTTGTTTCATAGCTTTGTATCTTTCTTGAAAGCTTGAATTGGCTCCTAGTTTACGAAGTGTATCATTTATTTTTTCCACAATACATTTCACCACCTATTTTCTTAGATTTTTTATTTCTTCTTCCAGTTCCTGCTTTACCTTTAAAAAATCTTCATTTACTGGCTGTTCCTGCTTATTTTTTATTGTTGTTTGCTCTTTGCCAAACCATTCAGGAATTTTTTCCTTACGAATTGCTTTTCGCGTTGATTTTGCTGGGTTATTTTTTTTCCCTTGAGCCCATTCTAAATACTGTTGATGTTCTTTTTTGGCAAGATCCATTGCCTCTTTTACAGTACGAATATTCTTTCTTACCCATTGACTGGAAATTTTCTCCACATACCCTTTGGTCAGCTTCATATCTGTTTTCAGCATAACATATTGAATCAGTACATTTATTACACCAGGTAATAATTTTTGGGAGAACATAATTTCCTCAATAATTTGCAAATCAGCTTTTGATGGTTCTGCACCACCAGATATATCCTTTAAGAGCTGTCTTGGAGAGGTATGATCTAAATAGTAGAGTAACTCTTCTTCTTTTGTTGTTGGTTTTTCTATTTGCATTTGATCGATTTGCGGCTGCGTTCGATCAACAAGCATAGGCAGCAAATCATTATGCTGAAATTGATACCAGTCCCTAGCAGCAATCCTTAATTCTTCTATGTCAATTTCATCTTTTTGATTGATTGCACTAATGACAATATTTTTCATTTGAATGGCATCAATTCCATATAAGAAAGCGAGGTTTTGAATTGCTTCAAGCACCTTTTTCGTAAAAGCTTTTTTAGAAATTAACGAATCGTGTATTCCTGCAAAAAGAAGATCAAAATCAAATGATTCATTTTGTATTTGAATGCTGTTTTGTTCCTGTCTTCCTAAATAAACAGCTTCTTCTTCTAGTTTATCCTCTTTTTCTAATTCATAATTGGAGCGAATCGTGCTGGTATGACTATGATCGGATGTAAACACCTCTGGAAATGCTTTTGTTATCGGTTCATATTCTTCCATAGCATCCGGAAGCTTTTGATCGGAAAAGAAACGTTTTAATCTTCCATACTGTGCTTTTCCTATTTTTCGATAAAGATAAACATTTAACATTCCATCTAAAAAAAACTGTTCTGGTGTTAAAGGAGGCTGTAATTCATAGATAAAGGAACGATTTCCATCTTCTTTTTTCTTAAAGGATTTCAGTAAACCAATGCCTTCTAACTTTAATCTTGCTTCATAAATTTCTTTTAAACCGCAATTCATAAAATTCATTAAGCTATGATGCGAATTAGAAGAAGACCAAAGACGGTTTTCTTCCACTTCTGCCCACAAGGTCATATATAAACTGATGCAATAAGTGCCGATTAACGGTTGATAAAGAAAAGTAATGATTTTGCGGTCATAATCACTTAATAATCCATTTACTGCTGCATAGTATCTGTCAACTGGAAGCAAGTCTTGCCAATGTTTTGCCATCTCTAACTTGTCCTCCTTTTCTTTCCATTTCATTTTGTATCTTTATTCCAATGTACACTAGCTTTTAAAGAAGCAAGTATCGGAATTTATCCGGTTGATGGAAAAATCCCACCTGCTTGTGTTTGAGGTGGGGATTTTAACCCATTTTCTATTTTATCTTTAAAGAAGCAATTCAAAAAAGAGCCAAAGAATCCTTTAGCTCCTTTTTGAGGGAATGGAGTGAATCTTTCTTTTCATTTAACAAGATCCATTATACCTTTTCAACTCTCATCTGGAACTAATCCTTTTTGATTAACTCCTTTAGTTCTTCAATAAACACATTAATATCTTTAAATTGGCGATAAACAGAGGCAAAACGAACATATGCTACTTCATCTACTTCTGCGAGTCGGTCCATCACCATTTCGCCGATTATATCGCTTTTGATTTCAGAAACAGCATTGCTGCGAAGTTCTTTTTCTACTTCTGCTGTTATATCTTCCAATTGTTTTAATGCAACCGGTCTTTTCTCACAAGCTCTTATTAAACCACGTAATATTTTATCACGGCTAAACTCTTCCCGTGTTCCTTCTTTTTTCACAACTATCAAAGGGATTTCTTCTACTTTTTCAAAAGTAGTAAAGCGATATCCACAAACTTCACACTCTCTTCTTCTTCGGATCGAGCGACTATCATCAACAGGTCGTGAATCAAGAACACGGGAATTATTATCTTGACATGAAGGACATCTCATTTTATCAGCTCCGAATTCATTGTTTCGCAATGTATTGATACATACTATCATCTTATAGAAAAGTAATTCGTTGTACAAGTCATTGTGAATAATTCTTTATACTAATCTCTTTATTGAATTAGGCTCTGTTATTTATTGGGAGCTACCCTGTAAAGTGGTTCCGCAGCCGGAATACACTTCGCTTTCCTGTGGGCGAGTGACGAGCCTCCTCGCATTCCCACGGGAGTCTTCGTGTATTCCACCTGCTCTCTGCTTCAAACTTGGGCTATAAAACAAATAGAAAGCTTCTTCTTTTTGTTTATAGAAGTTGTTCAAAAAGCCCGATAAAAAGGACACATCGAATTTCTTCGTTGGTTTGCTTCTCCGCTTCTCACGTATTCAACGAAAGGATCTTCCACTAAAAGCGCTCACGTCCTGTGAGCAACGCGGAAGTCACCACATCCTGTGAAAGGCCGCTGCTCGGGAGCAAACCGCCTCGAACTTCTCGGTCCTTTTTATCCTTGTTTTTGAACACGCACTTATAATAAGCATTAAATTTGCCTCTACGCCAATTTACAAAACACTCCATTTTCTCAAAAGGTTTTTTGCTTGTGTTTTTGCTTCTTCCATCGTTCCGTTATTATTGATTATTTCATCTGCTAACAAGCGTTTTTTGATTAACGGCATTTGTGCTTGAATTCTTATCCATGCATCTTTCTCAGAAAGAAGGTTTCTTTTCATTAGCCGCTGTAGTTGAATTTCTTCATCTACATATACAAGGATCGTCTTATCACAATTCTCATGTAGTTTATTTTCAAATAATAGCGGTATGTCTAAAATAACGACCTTTGCTCCATCGTCTATTGCCTCTTTTTGCTTTTTATTCATTCTTTTTCTCACTTCTGGATGGACAATACTATTTAATACTTTTCTTTCTTCTTCATCGACAAAAACAATTTCACCAAGCTTTTTTCGATTAAGCTGGCCATCCTTTTGTAGTATCTCAGTTCCAAAATAGGCGATAATTTTATGATATGCCGGCTCACCTGCTTCAACTGCAAGTCTTGCTTCTAAGTCTGCATCAATAATAGGAACATTTAACGATTGATAATAAGCTGAAATCGTACTTTTTCCGCTGGCAATACCACCTGTCAATCCAACAATTAAAGTCATTATTTTTCCTGCCTTTTTCTAATTTGACTGTTTTTAACGTCTATTTTTTTAAGGATACCCTAAAAAAATGGCTTTGGCTCTCTCAATAAGTCCGCAGCCGGAATACACTTCGCTTTCCACGGGGGTACGCTTGAGCCTTCTCGAAGCTTTGCTCTCTTCTTTCCTGCTAATCCCATAGGAGTCTTCGTGTCTTCCGGCTGCTCCCTGCTTGAACATAATAAAAACTTAATCAAGCTTTCTATTTTCTTTCTTCATTCACGGTGCAAGTCTTTATTGGCAATGGGGCTTATAAAGGGGATTGAACTTTATAATTTAAAAATCCCAATAATAATTAATATAACCCCAGGAATAAAAGCGAATTTCTCCATAAAGCTCTTTTTCGAAAAAAAGGATCCTCCTACTATTCCTAAGGATACAAACGAAGCGCTCATGCAAATAACGGCAATCGTCAAATATAATGGGGAAAAACCTAACATGGAGGCGCCAATTCCTGCACCAAATGCATCTAAAGATAACGCCAGCCCTAATACAACTGCTTCCATTCCTGTTATGGCACCAGAATTATCGAAATCAGCAGACATTGGTTTTTTTAATATATTTATAACAATCCCAAGGGACTTAATTTCAAAGTTAACTATATTTTTTTCATGAAGCAATACTTCTTTTTCTTTTGTAGGCTGAAAAAATTGAAATAAAATCCAAGCACCTAATAGTATTAATATAATGCCACCAATACTTTCTGCAAAGGCTGGTGAAAATATTCGTGAAATGACATGACCAAAAAACATTCCAACAGATAGTGTGAAACCTGAGCAGCAAGCAATAATGAAAGTCGATTTAAAAGGTATCTTCATTTTTCGCAGACCATAAGTGAAGCCTACACTAAAGTTGTCAATACTTACAGCTAGCGCTAGCAAGATGAGAGAAAATACTTGTGCCATATGAGAAAAGCCCCTTCCTAATCAATAGTACTATACTATATGGAAGGAGCCCATCCAATGTTAAACATGTATTCTATTTTCTCTTTTAGCTGCTTCTGAAAGTTGGGGAGGGCATAACACTTCTTTTCATTTTTTAAGCTACGCTGAAAATAGGGTTCTCACTTCTCTCTGCTTCACCTTTGGCAGGTAGGACAAAACACGGTTCCTCTTCCGCCGACAATAATTCTTTCTAGGGTAGCTCCGCAGTTTTTGCATGCCTCTCCCTTTCTGCCGTAAACGTATAATTCTAGCTGGAACATGCCAATTTGTCCCTGTGTATTTACATAGGAGCGAATTGTACTTCCGCCTTTTTCCACCGCTTCCGAAAGTGTTGCAATAATTTCTTTAAATAAATATTCAATCTCTTGTTCAGTAAGTGTATTAGCTATTCTTTCTGGATGAATACGACTTCTAAACAATGCTTCATCGACGTAGATATTACCTAAGCCAACGACTATTTTTTGATCTAATAAAGCAGTTTTGATGCTTCTTGTTGTTTTCGAAAGTCTTTTTTTAAAATTCAAAATGGTAAAGGAACCATCAAACGGCTCTGGTCCAAGTTGAGAAAGTGGCAATGATTGATGCTCTTCCCCTTTTTTAAATAAATGCATCGTTCCAAATTTGCGTACATCTTTATAACGAAGCTCTGTTCCATCCTCAAAATAAAAAATAACATGTGTATGCTTATCGACAGGATCTACTTTCGAAAATAATCCATACCTGCCTTCCATTCGCAAATGTGAAACAATAGTGAAGTCCGTTGTAGCAATTAGTAAAAATTTCCCTCTTCTTTGGACATCTTCTATTTTTTGACCTGCAAGTGCATCTGAAAACTCTTCCACATTTTCTGGCTTTTTGATCATTTTCGCCCAAGTAACCACAACTTCTTTTATTACTTTATGCTGTGTCAATTCTTTTAGTGTTCGTCTTACTGTTTCCACTTCTGGTAATTCTGGCAATTGCTCTCTCTCCATTTCTATTACTTTGCATCAAACCATGTGTCTCCATAGGAATAATCTACTTTCAAAGGTACTTTTAATTCCACGGCGTGCTCCATAACATCAGGAACAATCTCTTTTAATTTTTCTATTTCCTCTTTAGGAGCTTCAAAAATCAATTCATCATGCACTTGTAATAATAATCTTGATTTTAATCCTTCTTTTTCTAAACGCAGTGCCATTTCAATCATCGCTTTTTTGATAATATCTGCAGCACTTCCTTGAATTGGTGTATTCATCGCCGTTCTTTCTGCAAAACTTCTTAGATTGAAGTTTCTACTTGTAATTTCTGGTAAATACCGTCTTCTATGAAGCAAGGTGGATACAAATCCTTGTTGTTTTGCATCAGCCACAATTTCTTCCATATAGTTTCTTACACCTGGATAACTGTCTAAATACCGTTCAATAAATTTCGCCGCTTCTTTTCTTGTTATATGCAGACTTTGAGACAGGCCGTAATCACTTATCCCATAAACAATCCCAAAATTAACTGCTTTTGCATGTCTGCGCATATTGGAGGTTACTTCATTCGCTTCTACATGAAAAACAGACATGGCTGTTTCCGTATGAATATCATGATCTTCCTTAAATGCTTCAATTAATTTTTCATCATTCGCAATATCAGCAAGTACTCTAAGCTCAATTTGACTATAATCAGCAGCAAAGATAACCCAATCTTTTTCTGATGGTACAAAGGCTTGTCTGATTTTCCTTCCTTCTTCTAGGCGGATAGGAATATTTTGCAAGTTTGGATCAGTAGAGCTTAACCTCCCCGTTTGAGTTAGTGCTTGGTTAAAACGTGTGTGTATTTTGCTGTTGTGCACTACCTTTTGCAGTCCTTCCACATAAGTTGATTGAAGCTTGCCTAATTGTCTATAGTTTAAGATTTCTTCAATAACTTCATGAGAACTTGCTAACTGATCTAGCACATCTGCTGAAGTAGAATAACCTGTTTTTGTTTTTTTAATAACAGGCAAACCAAGCTTCTCAAACAGAATGACACCGAGCTGTTTCGGAGAATTAATATTAAAAGTTTCTCCAGCTAATGTATAAATACGGCTTTCAATATCTTTTAATCGTTCATTTATTTCTGCACCCATTGTTTGTAATCTTTCTAAATCCACTGTAATACCAGTGAACTCCATATCTGCCAGTACAAGACTTAAAGGCATTTCTAAATCATAAAACAATGCTTCTTGACCATTTTTTTGCAATTCTTCTTCCATCTTATCTAAAATGGCTGAAAGTGCTAATGTTTTACGAACAAGATGCTCTGAAAGGATATTCTCCTCTGGTACTTTTCGTTTTGCTCCTTTTCCATAAAACGCTTCATCTGATTGGATATTTATATATCCGTATTTTTTGGCAACAGAGGTTACATCCTCAATCGTAACGGAAGGATCCGCTAAATATGCTGCAATCAAAACATCAAACGTAATTCCTTTTAAATGAATTCCTTTATGCCTCAAAGAAACCTCTGATCGTTTTGCATCATAAACAATCTTTTTACTTGATTCGTCTTCTGCCCATTCTTTAAATACGTCGGATTGTAAGGCCAATTCGATTGGAAGAAAGAATGCCCCTTTTTCATTTACTAATGATAAACCAAGAATAGGCGCATAATGATAATTATCTTCTAAAACTTCTACGTACAATACATTTTGATCTGCAAAAATCTCTTTCTTTATTTCCTTCACTTGCTCATACTCTATGTTTTCAAGGCTTACTTCCTCTTCTACTACCTCGTCTCCAAGTTTAGTCAATAAGGAATTAAATCCAAGTTCTTTAAAAAATCCTTTCAACTTATCTGTTTGCATACCAGGATACACCATTTCATCTATTCCAATTGTCAATGGAGCTTCCCTTGTAATTGTAGCAAGCTCTTTACTCATGACTGCTTGATCTTTAAATTCTTCCAATTTTTCTTTTAACTTTTTCCCACTGACTTGATCAATAGACTCGAGAAGGTTTTCAAGTGTTTGAAATTCTTTAAGGAGCTTAATAGCAGTTTTTTCCCCAACTCCAGGAACGCCAGGAATATTATCTGAGCTATCACCCATCAAACCTTTCATATCAATAATTTGTTCTGGTACTAACCCATACTTTTCTTGGATATGACTCGGGGTATAAGACTCTATATCGGTAATTCCTTTTTTTGTAATATATACCGTTGTTTTTTCAGAGCTTAATTGTGTTAAATCTTTGTCACCAGATATAACAATTACTTCATATCCATCTTTTTCCCCTTGAAGAGATAGTGTACCGATTATATCGTCTGCTTCATAATTCTCTAACTCGTAATGGCGGATACCAAAGGAATTCAATAATTCTCTTATATAAGGAAATTGTTCTGATAATTCAGGAGGGGTTTTTTGGCGTCCTCCTTTATATTCACTGAATGTTTTATGGCGAAAAGTTGTTTTTCCTGCATCAAATGCAACAAGTACATTGCTTGGTTTTTCATCTTCTAATATTTTCATTAGCATCATAGTAAAGCCATAAACTGCGTTTGTATGCACCCCTTTATCGTTATTTAGAAGCGGAAGTGCAAAAAATGCACGATATGCGATGCTGTTTCCATCTATTAAAATTAATTTTTTTGTCAAAGTAATGGTTCCTCCTTGGTTATGTAGCGTTATGTATTTGTTCTAATTAGTATTATTATCTTGTTCACTTTATTTTACCATGAGAGAGTAAAGATTGTAAGAAATCGGCTACTCTGAAAAAAGAGTTGCTCTCTCAATTAGTCCGCAGTCAGAATACACTCCACTTTCCATAGGGCTACACCTGAGCCTCCTCGGAGCTTTGCTGCGGGGTCTCGCTTGTCCCGCAATTCCCATAGGAGTCTTCGTGTATTCCAGCTGCTCCCTTCTTCAACATAATAACAAAATCAATCACACTCGCCTATTTTCATTCTTTATGGTGTGAATTTTGTTGGATGGTTGGCTGCTCTATATTTCAAATTTCCATCCAGTGGTCTTCTATCAACTTGTGGTTAGTTGGAGCAATTGGTTTTTTAAGATGGGTTTCTCTACCTTTTTTCTTGATTTCTGAGGGGTTTTTCCAATGAGGTTATACGCAATGTCATCAAATTTAACTTTTAAAATTAGGAAAGTGACTGAAAAGTTGGGGTAATGTTAGAATTTGTTGGTCAGAAGTCTATGGAATCATGTTTGAGTGATAGGAGGGAGAAGATTTTTGTTCATTAGTGGAAAAACAAAACGGTGATTAATTGGGTGAAAGCCGAAAGCGGGGTAGCTTTCGGCTTTCGGCTTAGCCTTATATGGATAAGGGGGTCTTCATAAAGTATTGTAGCAAGAAAGTGTTAATCAATTATAAATAGAATGTAAATACTATGTAAACTTGTACAAATCATTTTTAGTAGGGAAATTCCTTTTTTAATTTAATTTGAAAGGTTGTTCCTTTCCCGACCTTGCTCTCTACTTTAATCATTCCCTTATGCAATTCAATTAAATGCTTCACAATTGCCAATCCTAAACCTGTACCTCCAGAATTTCTGCTTCTAGCTTTATCCACTCGATAAAACCGTTCAAAAATCCTTGGTATTTCGCTGTTTTCAATCCCAATTCCGGTATCTTTTACTATAATAATTACATCTTTGCTTCTTTCCAAAACAGACACGGTAATATTTCCACCATTTGGAGTATAGGAAATGGCATTTGAGATTAGATTAAGGAATACTTGTGTCAGCCTGCCCCTGTCCCCTTCAATCCATATACTATCTTTTTCTTGTTCAAAGCTTATTTTCAGCTCTTTTGTTTGCGCTTTTTTCGATAAAATCTTAATAACTTCATCTAATATATCTAGAATATTTAACCGTTCACGTTTTAAAGAGAATCCATGCTGCTCTAGCTTTGTTAATTCCAGCAAATCTTGAATCAACTGCTGTAGACGATCACTTTCTTTTAAGATAATTCGTAAAAACTCTTCTAACGTCTCTTTGTTTTCCATTGCACCATCTAATAGGGTTTCTGAAAATCCTTTAATGGACGTAATTGGTGTTTTTAATTCATGTGATACATTTGCAACAAAGTCTTTCCTGATTTGTTCTAACTTTTTTAATTCTGTTATATCGTGGAAGACTAATAATATTCCCATCCATACATCGTTTGCGCCTATAATTGGCACTCCATATACTTGAAAGGTTTTTTTATCGTCATTCACTTGCAGAACCAGCTCTCTGACCACTTTATGTTCTGTCATAAATATTTCTTCTACCAAATCAGTGAGTTCTCTATGTTCTAAAACTTTATAATATAGTTTATATAAATAGTCAGAAGAATGAACAGTAAACAAATCTTTATATGCTTTGTTCATTAAATTTATATATCCTCTGCTATCAATCAACAACAAACCGCTTCCAATACTTTCAATTAATGTCCCAAGGCGATCCTGTTGAATTTCTTGTGCCTTTACCATATCTTGAATATTTTTTGCAACAGTATTAATGGAGGAGCTGAGTACACCAGTCTCATCTACACGCTCTTCATATGTACGCGCATGATAATTCCCATTAGCAAGTTCCTCTGCTGCTTTTGTAGCTGATTCAATTGGTCTTGCATAACGGTAAATAAGTTTAAAGCCTATTAGGAATACTAGAATGAAAGCAATGGCCAATGCAATACTGACAATCCAATTTATCTGATGGTAGTCATGTTGAATATCCTTCAGATTTACACTTAAAAATAAATATCCTTGCTTTTGATTTTCAGCTGATATGTGCATAGAATAATAATGAAAGTCAGCATTTCCACCAACTTCTACATTTTTTTCGTTGTTTTTCCCTTTTTTTATAATGGATTCAATTTTTGTTACATAATCATTTTCATTATTTAAACGATTGCCCATTTTTCCTTCATCAAAAAGAATCGTTCCCCTATCATCAGTAACCGTAATTTGCAAGTCTAATAATTCACTGTACTCTTTAATGGTAGATGCCTGTAAAACATTTATTCCACCAATATTTTCAATTTCTTTTGCGACTAGCAAACTTTCTCTTTCCATTCTTTGATCAAATGACTGTAAATACGATTTTTTGTTAAGCTGCCCGAGAATTAAACCAATTAGCAGGAAAACAATAAACACAATAAATACAATACTAGAAAGTAATCTGGATTTAAATTTTCTCATTTATTTTGGTTCCTCAAGTTTATATCCTAACCCACGAATTGTTTTTATATAAACAGGCTTTTTTGTATTATTCTCCATCTTTTCTCTTAAATGACTAATATGTACGTCTACAATTCGTGTATCTCCAACAAAATCATAGTTCCAGACTGCACTCAACAACTGGTCCCTTGTTAGAACACGCCCTTTATGCTTTGCCAAATAAAGCAATAACTCAAATTCTTTAGGAGTAAGTTCTAATAATTCTTCTTTAAAATAAGCTTCATAAAAACTAGGGAATATCTTTAATTCAGCAATTTTTATACTATCTTTTTCCTCTATTTCTCTTTCAGGTGCTTCTGTCTGATATTGGGATCTTCTTAAAACAGCTTTTATTCTAGCAATTACTTCTCTTGGGCTGAAAGGTTTTGTCATATAATCATCTGCACCAAGTTCTAATCCAAGTATTTTATCTAATTCATCATCTTTTGCAGTTAACATAAGAATCGGCGTATTTATTCGTTGAAGACGAAGCTGTTTGCATACTTCCATCCCATCCAGCTTCGGCAACATCAAATCTAATAAAATAACATCCGGGTTAGATGATAAAGCGAGATTCATGCCTTCTTCCCCATCCATCGCGGTTATTACATCATAACCAGCTTGCTGGAGGTTGTACTGTAATAATGTTAAAATAGATTGCTCGTCATCAACGACAAGAACTTTCTTCTTCATAAATTGCCTCCAAATAATCAAATTCCCCTATAATTCCCCCATATTCCCCTTTTATTATAATATATACCATTCATAAAGGGAAACCTCCTTACACCATTACCAAACTCCACACATTTTTAGACAGTTTACTAGTTTATCTTATTAAGCACAAAGCAAAGTGTATGCAGGCTGCGGACTTATTGAGAGCGCCAACGCCTTTTTTAGGATAGCCAAAAATAAAAAAGCCAACTCTTGTCTCTCCAATTATCAACCAAATAAAATAATTGATAATTAATAGCAAACACGAATTAGCATTTATCCACTCTTTTTTTACTCCCCTTTTATATTTACAGTAAAAAAAAGCAAGGAAGAGTCCAGCTAAACCATTCTCTTCCCTGCTTTTATACATGCATTACTTCATATTTTTAATCAATTCATCACCAAATTCAGAACATTTCACTTCTGTTGCTCCATCCATTAAGCGAGCAAAATCATATGTGACTACTTTAGAAGCAATCGTTTCTTCTACAGACTGAATAACTAATTGTGCAGCTTCCAACCAGCCTAAATGTTCTAATAAAAGGACACCTGATAGAATAACAGATGAAGGATTTACTTTATCAAGGCCAGCATATTTTGGTGCAGTGCCATGTGTTGCTTCAAAGATGGCATGACCTGTTTCATAATTTATATTTGCTCCAGGTGCAATTCCAATTCCACCAACCTGTGCTGCAAGTGCATCTGAGATATAATCACCATTTAAGTTCATTGTTGCAACAACATCAAACTCTAGTGGTCTCGTTAATATTTGTTGTAAGAAGATATCAGCAATCGAATCTTTTACAATTATTTTTCCTAAGGCTTCCGCTTCCGACTGAGCCTTATTTGCTGCTTCTGTTCCTTGTTCTGCTTTAATTCGATCGTATTGTGCCCATGTAAACACTTTATCCCCGAATTCTTTTTCTGCTAATTCATAGCCCCAGTTTTTAAAAGCACCTTCTGTATATTTCATAATATTACCCTTATGTACAAGTGTAACTGATTTTCTGCCCTCTTTAATAGCATAATTGATAGCTCCGCGAACCAGACGGCTAGTTCCCTCTTGTGAAACTGGCTTAATCCCAATTCCAGATGTTTCAGGAAAGCGAATTTTATTTACTCCCATCTCTTCTTGAAGATACTGAATAAGCTTTTCAGCAGCTTCCGAGCCAGACTCATATTCAATTCCAGCATAAATATCTTCTGTATTTTCACGGAAAATAACCATATCCGTATCTTGTGGTCTTTTGACTGGAGAAGGAACACCTTCAAACCATCTTACAGGACGTAAACAAACAAAAAGATCCAATTCTTGTCGTAATGCAACATTCAAAGAACGAATTCCCCCGCCAACTGGTGTTGTTAAAGGTCCCTTAATAGCAATTAAGTATTCTTTAATTGCATCCAAAGTTTCACTAGGCAGCCATTCACCTGTTTCATTGAAAGCTTTTTCTCCTGCAAGAACTTCTTTCCAAACGATTTTTCTTGATCCATCATACGCTTTTTCTACTGCTGCATCTAATACTCTAGATGATGCCGCCCAAATATCAGGACCAATTCCATCTCCTTCAATGTAAGGTACAATCGGATTTGCTGGTACATTTAATACGCCATCAACTACTGTAATTTTTTCACCTTGCATATAAATCCCTCCGTTTAGAAAAGTATGTTCTTTATATAAATTTTCCCCTTCTTTTATAAAGAAGAAATAAACACATAGATAAAGCTGAATACACAATTAAATATGTGATTTATCTTTTAGTATAATATCATAGTTGATATTTACCCCACTCTTAACTGCCAGTAGCCCCCGCCTTAAGATTCTAAGAAATCGAGGAGACAGATAGGAGCTACCCCCACCCATCTACTACTCTATTCCCGTTTATCTACAGGAATATACGTTAACCTTTCAGGACCAATATAATCTGCTCTCGGTCTAATTAATCGATTGTTTTCATATTGTTCCAAAATATGAGCAGTCCAGCCTGATACCCTGCTGACAGCAAAGATTGGAGTAAATAAATCATGATCAATTCCGAGACTATGATAAACAGAAGCAGAAAAGAAATCTACATTTGGCACAAGATTTTTTTCTTCTTTTAATTTTGCTTCTATTTTAATGCTCATATCATAAAGATGACTTTCACCAGTTAAGTCGGTTAATTTTTTTGCCATCTCTTTTAAATGTTTTGCCCGTGGATCTCCCTTTCGATAAACACGATGACCAAAACCCATAATCTTTTCTTTTTTAGCCATTTTATCTTTTATATATGCATCAACATGATCCAAGCTTCCGATCTCAGTCAGCATTTTCATTACTGCTTCATTCGCTCCGCCATGCAACGGTCCTTTTAATGCACCTATTGCAGAAGTAATACCCGAATATATATCAGATAATGTTGCTACACAAACACGGGCAGTAAAAGTAGAAGCGTTTAACTCATGATCTGCATGCAATACTAAGGCTTTGTTAAATGCCTCAATTGCAATTGGCTCTGGTTCTTCTCCTGATAGCATATATAAAAAGTTTGCAGCGAAGTTAAGATCTTTTCTAGGACCGATTGGTTCTAACCCTTTTCTTAAGCGGGAAAATGCCGTTACAATTGTCGGAAGCTTCGCCTGTAGTTTCACTGCTTTTAAATAATTCGATTGATCATCCATAAATTCAGCATTTTGATCATAAACGCCCAGCAAGGAAACTGCTGAACGAAGAGCTGCCATTGGGTGCACCTGCTGTAATGGAATCATTTTAAGCTGTTCGATTAAGGAAGCTGGAAGTGTTGCATTCTCTGCCAACTCCTGCTGAAATTGTCTTAACTCAATTGCTGTTGGCAACTTTCTGTTCCATAATAAAAATACAATTTCTTCGAAGCTAGCATGTTCTGCTAAAGAATCAATATCATAACCAACATATGCTAGTGAATCATCAATAATGGAGCTAATAGAAGAAGTTGTTGCTATTATTCCTTCAAGACCTCTTGTAACTGCCATACTTTTCTCTCCTTTACCCATTACTTCCTTTGCTATATTTTAACTGGCTTGCTTTTACCGTCTTCATCATTATTGTTACATTACGAATTCTCAGCTAATTGGGCTTTTAAAAGTATTTCTAATAGATAAAAATACTTGCTCCCTCATTCAATTATAAAAACGTTATATATTCTTTTCCCTTTATGTATTGCCCTCTCTTTTAATCATATAACAAAAATAGGGCAATAGTCGAATAATTCTCTTTTTTCATTCTATACGCACTATTTACCGTTTATAATTTTAATACAACCCCTTTAATAAGTAAATAATAATAATCTTATCATTTATCATAAGCTAAACTTATGACATTGATTTAGATGAAAAACCCTTAAGCGTATAAAAAATAACAGATGCTTTATCACCAACCCAATCTCTTAAATTAATCACCATTACTTGTATGATAATATGAAATAACATGTGTAGCGGATTTTCACCTAAAAGGAAGAGAAACCTATTAAAACAGAATGATTTAATTAGATTATTCACATTTTGTAAATGCTTACATTTAATTTTAAAAAAATAACTAGCTTCAGCTGGAAGTTCTTTACTACAAATTTATTATATACAATTTTTTTTATACTGTCTCCTTTTTAGCACTTTTTTACGATTCCAATAGTTAAAACATCATATAGAAATACTCCCCCTTAGCATTTTATTCCATAACCCTAAAAATATTCCCAATTAAACGGATACAATTTTTTAGTTAATTTCTAAACAAAGCAAATGTATTATGGAAAAATATTTTCCTAATATAATTGCTTTGTTCAATTTAATGTTGTTTTTAGATAGATGAATCCTGCTTTAAAGTAGGATTTGATTGTAAAAAACGGAAAATTACACATTAGGAAATGACATCCAAGTGACCAAGAGGGGATTCCTTTCATTTTTTAAGGCTTTCGCCGGGTGGGAGAATTGACAGTTCATCAGCTACAAGTTCTTCACAGTTCATAACCTTGGTGCAACTAAGAGAAGCCTTACCCTTCTATTTACTTAATCCATTCCATCGCTCTTATTGCAATATAAGCAATTCCAGCTCCAATAAGGGGACCAACAGCAACTCCGTTAAAAACAGATACTGCAAATATTGTGCCTAGAACTAATGCAGTTGTAATCTGAGGATCCTCCGCTAAAAGTGTAATTCCACCTTTTGCTAAAAGCGCTACTAGTATACCTGAGATTAAAGCAATCCAAGCAAAAGGAGATTTAAATGTGGCAGTCAAGTCTTTAAACCCAATATCACCAGTAGCAATGGGAACAAGAACAGCTATTGTAATAATGGTTACACCCCAATTAATTCCTTTTGACTGAATGTAAGAAAAGGCCTTAACATCTAGGCCAATTATTTTCAGGCATAATAAAAATAGTACGGCAATAAGCAAGGAATTATTTTTAGCAATAAATGCAATTCCAACTAAAAGATATAGAAATAAATACGATTGTGAAAACACTAAAAAACTCCTTTCTACACTATTAATACAAATATAGAAGATACACAGTCAAATGTAAAATAAATGAATAATTTTCGTATTTTTATACGATCTCTACTATACTGTATATATAAAGATATTTTACTGTTTATTATCAACTCATATCAATAAAAGGAGGATTTCATTTGAATCCAACATACTTATATCGATCATTGCGATTTTTATTAGTAATTGGACTTGCTGCTTTATTATTCATCAGCATCTTCTATTTATCCAAAATTACATATCCATTTATCATTGGCTTTTTAATTGCGTTTTTTATGAATCCGCTCGTTAATTTTTTTCAATTCAAATGTAAAATGCCAAGATCACTTGCTGTATTAATTAGTATCATTATTATCTTATCCTTCTTTGCTGGATTAATCACCTTATTAATTGCAGAAATTGTTGCTGGTGCTGCCTATTTGGCAAATGTTGTTCCAAATCATATTGATACGATTATTGAATACTTGGAAAATACTTTTACAGCGCAAATTATTCCATTTTATAATCGAATTGCAAGTCTCTTTAATAATTTAGGATCAGGACAGCAGGATACCATAATCGCTAACATTAAAAATGTCGGCGAACAAGTTGGAACAAAGATTGGTGATTTTATTCAAACATTTTTCCAAAGTATACCTACTATTTTATCTTGGTTTCCAAACGCTGCGAGTGTTATCGTTTTTTCTTTGCTTGCTACCTTTTTTATTAGTAAGGATTGGGCTCGGTTATCTAGAACTTTTGGAAGACTACTTCCTAAACGTATACATACAAGCAGCAAAACCGTTTTCTCTGATTTAAAAAGAGCGTTATTGGGTTTTATAAAAGCACAATTGACACTTGTTTCCATTACGACCATTATTATTCTGATTGGCTTGTTGATTTTACGGATCGATTATGCTATCACGATTGCTCTAATCACTGGTATTGTTGATATTATCCCTTATTTAGGAACCGGATTAATTTTTGTACCTTGGATTATTTATGAAGTGATTTCAGGACAAATGGGACTTGCAATTGGTTTAGCAGTACTTTATATTGTCGTCCTTGTACAACGGCAGATAATGGAGCCAAAAATCCTTTCTTCCAGTATTGGCTTGGATCCATTAGCTACTTTAATCTCCCTTTTTGTTGGCTTTAAATTAATTGGTTTTTTAGGTCTAATCATCGGACCTGTTACATTAGTGATTATTAGCACACTGCATCGAAGCAATATTTTCAAAGATATTTGGGAATTTATTATCGGAAGGGATAAATTTAGCAAACCGTAAACTTTTTTCTTCCATACAAAAAACTAGCGGTCCAAAAAAGCGTCCGCTAGTTTTTTTAATGTATAATCGTAACTCGATTTTTCTTTTGAATTTTTCGCTGCATAGATCTAATTAGCAGCTGTTTTATCACTTTTTTAGTTGGTGGAAATAAAATAATCGCTCCTAAAATATCGGATAAAAATCCTGGTAGAAGCAATAAAATCCCTCCTGCTAATACACATAACCCATCTAAAATAGCATCTCCCGGCATTTCGCCCATACGAAGCTTTTCTTGAACATTTTTATATGCTTTTAATCCTTGCTTCTTTAATAAAACTGCACCAATTAAGCCTGTTGCAAAAATAAAAAATATGGTTTCTGGGATTCCCATGAATTTTCCTAAAACAAGGAATACAGCTATTTCTATTACTGGTAAGCTTAATAACGCCATAATAATATACCGCAAAAAAGTCCCTCCTAAATTACAACCTGCTTCTTTATTATACCCTTTGTTCACTAATTTGAGAAATAATAGCCGAGGTTTAAGAGAAAAACAAATTGGTATCACCTGCAACACAGCTTTTTTCCATAAAAAAGGGTGTTCCCCCTCATTGTCCATCAATGCATTATCAAAGTAAGATAATGTAGAGGATAGTGAGAAGCAACACCCTTTCTTTTTATTTAATTAAAGTACACTTGCATGTCCGCTATAGATTGTACCTATTCGTGAATCTACCGTAATATCTTGCCCTTCCGTTAATACAGTTGTCGCATTCTCAACACCTACGATTACAGGTATTCCAATGTTTAATCCAACAACAGCAGCATGACTAGTTAAGCCGCCTTCTTCTGTAATTAACGCACTGCATTGTTCAAGTGCAGGAACCATATCACGATCTGTTCCAGTTGTTACTAGAATAGATCCTGGTGTAACTTTTTCTAGTGCTTCAGCAGCAGTGTTCGCAACTACAACTTTACCAAAAGCTGTTTTGCGGCCAATTCCTTGACCTTTTGCAAGTACATCACCAACAACATGAATTTTCATAATGTTTGTTGTACCAGCTTCACCAACTGGAAGACCTGCTGTGATAACAACTAGATCACCATGTGTTACGATTGAGCTGTTTACACTTTCTTGTACAGCAATATCAAGCATTTCATCAGTAGACTCAGATTTATGGCTTAATTTTGGGTATACGCCCCATACTAATGCAAGCTGTCTTAAAATATGTGCATCATAAGTTACAGCTACAATTGGTGCTTCCGGACGGTATTTCGAGATCATTCTTGCTGTATGTCCGCTTCCAGTTGGTGTGATAACAGCTTTAACTTCTAAGTTTAATGCTGTATGTGCAACTGATTGACCAATAGAATCCGTAATATTATGTTCCACTTCTCTGCTTCTTTTTGAAAGAATTTCTTTATGATCTAAAGCTTGCTCTGCTCTTGAAGCAATATTATGCATTGTTTGAACAGCTTCAACTGGATACGAACCTGCAGCTGTTTCTCCTGAAAGCATAATTGCATCAGTACCATCAAAAATTGCATTGGCAACATCACTAGCTTCTGCACGTGTTGGACGAGGATTGCGTTGCATGGAATCTAACATTTGTGTAGCAGTAATAACTGGTTTCCCTAGGATATTACATTTTTCAATTAAAGATTTTTGTACTAATGGAACTTCTTCAGCTGGGATTTCAACACCAAGGTCTCCACGAGCAACCATTAATCCATCTGAAATTTCCAAAATTTCATTAATATTATCCACACCTTCTTGGTTTTCAATTTTAGGAATGATATGGATATGAGATGCATTATTGTCTTCTAATAATTGTTTAATTTCTAAAACATCTGATGCACGGCGTACGAAAGATGCTGCGATAAAGTCAATTCCTTGCTCAATTCCGAAACGAATATCATTTGCATCTTTTTCTGTAATACCTGGTAAATTTACAGAAACTCCAGGAACGTTAACACCTTTTTTATTCTTTAAAACACCAGAATTCAAGACTTTTGTATGTAGTTCTCCAGCTGCTTTATCAATTTCCGTTACTTCTAAGCCGATTAAACCATCATCTAACAGAATTTTGCTTCCTACTTCTACATCGTCAATAAGTTCAGTATAAGTTACAGAGAACTTTTCTGTTGTGCCTTCTACTTCTTTCATGGAAATAATAACATTGTTTCCAGTTTTTAATTCAATTGCGCCATCTTTCATATTGTTAGTACGAATTTCCGGACCTTTTGTATCTAATAAGATGGCAATATTTTTGCCTGCGATTTCTGCTGCTTCACGGATATTTTTAATTCTTGCACCATGTTCTTCATAATCACCATGAGAGAAGTTTAAACGTGCAACGTTCATTCCTGATTCCATTAAATTTGTTAATTTTTCAATACTTTCACTAGCAGGACCAATTGTACAAACTATTTTTGTCTTACGCATTTATAATGCCTCCATTTATTAAATAATTTCTTTCCTATCTTACCATATTAAGAACTCAAATTAGAAAGCTACTTTTGCATAATCAGCCCCTCCAATTTGAGTACCTCTGATTAAATAAAATGTTTAGATTGAAAGTTCTTTTGATAGACGGTATAAATTATTATCAATTGTATGTTTGCGACCAAGCGCTTCGATAATATCATAGTCCACTAATTCACTTTTTTCCATACCTACTGCACGTCCACCTTTGCCTTCAACAAGAAGTTCAACAGCATAAGCACCTAGTCGACTTGCAAGCACTCTGTCTGCAGCAGTTGGTGATCCACCACGTTGCATATGGCCTAAAACAGATACTCGAGTATCAAAATCAGTATTTTCTTCAATTTGTTTTCCAATTTCCACTCCGCTGTTTACGCCTTCCGCTACAACGATAATACTGTGTTTTTTGCCTCTTTCTTGCCCTTTTTTCAAACGCGCAATAATTTCTTCCAAGTTATATTCTTCTTCTGGAATTAAAATCGTTTCAGCACCGCCAGCAAGTCCTGACCATAATGCTATATCTCCAGCATTTCTTCCCATAACTTCGATGATGAATGTTCTTTCATGTGAAGTTGCAGTGTCACGAATCTTGTCAATTGCGTCAATTACCGTGTTAAGAGCAGTATCAAAACCAATTGTCAGTTCCGTTCCAGGAATGTCATTGTCAATTGTTCCAGGAACACCTACACATGGAAAACCTTGTTCTGTAAGAGCTTTTGCACCCATATAGGATCCGTCTCCGCCAATTACTACAAGTCCATCAATTTCGTGCTTTTTAAGTTGTTCGATCCCTTTTTTCTGTCCTTCTTTTGTTTTAAATTCTTCGCATCTTGCAGAAAATAGGAATGTCCCGCCTCGATGAATAATATCACCTACTGAACCAACCTCTAACTTTTTGAAATTACCGCTAATTAATCCAGCGTAACCTCCAACCACTCCATAAACTTCAATATTATGGTAAATCGCTTTACGAACTACTGCTCTAATTGCAGCATTCATTCCTGGTGCATCTCCACCACTTGTTAATACGCCAATTCTTTTCAAACTCATTGAAATCACCTCATACAATTTAATGCACAGCAGCTATGTAATTAATATACATATACTAAATTATATAACAAACTATCTTTCTGCAACATTTGTCACAAATATTACATATAAAAAATAATAATACCCAATAAATGTTAATGAAAACCGTAAAATTAGCTGATACTCCTAAATATCTCCATCTACAGTTCCCTTTTCCCCATAACAATTCTAACATATCACGAAGAGAAATCTATCTCAACTTAATATAAAAAAAAAATAAAATACGGAATAGTCAGGATAATGCAACCGTTTTTAAATTTTCACATATGTTTTGTTAATACTTTTAACCGTATTTTTCCTAACTAAACATATTTAACATATACTTTTAAAACTATATTATGTATCCAATAATAATTTTCTAAAACTCTTCATGGACGGAACATGAAAAAGAGGTTTTTAAATAATGTTTCAAAGAACCGTTTTATAAGAAAAGCGTAAGCGCCTTGACAGCTCTGAGGAAAAATGTTCTCCTGACTCAAAAAGTGCTTTTTTACTTTTAGAGACAGGGGGTTATTTTTCACAAGAGCTAGGCGCTGAAGCTAGACAATAGAAAAGCGTAAGCGCCTTGAACAGCTCTGAAGAAAAATGTTCTCCTGACTCAAAAAGTGCTTTTTTACTTTTAGAGGCAGGGGGTTATTTTTCACAAGAGCTAGGCGCTGAAGCTAGACAATAGAAAAGCGTAAGCGCCTTGAACAGCTCTGAGGAAAAATGTTCTCCTGACTCAAAAAGTGTTTATTACTTTTAGAGGCAGGGGGCAATACTCACTAGAGCTAGGCGCTTGCCAGATTTCAGAAAGCTTATACTTTCTAACCTTATTAAAAATGGAATGAATACGTTCTTTTTAACATGTCCTCATTTAAAAAGCCTCTCAACTTTTTATAAAAAAAATAATTGCTGGCTGCTATTCATGCATATACTTACCCATATTTTTAAACTTATTATAACGTTCTTCCACTAGTTCTTTTGAAGTTTTGCTTCGTAATAATTTTAAAGAGCTTAACAATACTTTTTCCATTTCATCTGCTTGTTCTTTTACATTATGATGAGCTCCTCCTTTTACTTCTGGAATAATCTCATCAATAATGCCAAGTTCTTTTAAATCGGCTGCAGTAATCTTCATTTTCTCTGCAGCTTGTTTTGCTTGGTTAGAATCTTTCCAAAGAATAGAAGCCGCCCCTTCTGGTGAAATAACCGAAAAAGTAGAATTTTCCAGCATATGAATATGGTTGCCAACACCAAGTGCCAGCGCTCCACCACTTCCTCCTTCACCAATAACAATACACACAATTGGAACCTGTAATGAAGCCATTTCAAATAAATTTCTAGCAATTGCTTCACTTTGTCCACGCTCTTCTGCCGCTTTTCCTGGATATGCTCCCTTTGTATCTATAAAACAAATAATCGGTCGGTTAAATTTATCTGCCTGCTTCATTAGTCGCAGTGCTTTACGATATCCTTCTGGATGCGGCATTCCAAAGTTTCTGCGAATATTTTCTTTTGTATCCTTCCCTCTCTGGTGTCCAACAATCGTTATTGGCAGTCCCTTAAACTTAGCAATTCCACCAACAATTGCTTCATCGTCACCAAAAGTGCGGTCTCCATGCACTTCAAAAAAGTCAGTAAACAAAAGTGAAATATAATCGAGTGTTGTTGGTCTATTAGGATGTCTGGCGATTTGCACCCTATCCCATGGTTTTATATTTTCATAAATTTCATTTTCTAATTTTACAAGACGCGTTTCTAATTTCTCTATTTCTGATGACAAGTCCACATCTGCTTTTAATGAAAAGTCATTTAACTCTTTAATTTTTTCCTTTAATTCAACAATTGGCTTGTCAAAATCTAGTCCTACCACTCTAATTCACCACCTGTTTGATGCATATCTAATACAGTATATAGCTGTTCCTTCATTTCCTGTCTTGGAATGACTGCATCTAGTTGCCCATGCTTTAACAAAAATTCAGCAGTTTGAAAATCTTCTGGAAGTTCTTCCTTAATCGTCTGTTCAATAATTCTTCTACCGGCAAATCCGATTAATGCACCTGGTTCTGCAAAGTTATAATCTCCTAATGAGGCAAAGCTTGCAGAAACCCCACCAGTTGTTGGATGGGTCATAACAGTAATATACAAATTGCCATTATCGCTAAATTTCTTTAAAGCGACGCTTGTCTTGGCCATTTGCATTAAACTAAGCACTCCTTCTTGCATTCTTGCTCCTCCAGAAGCGGTAAAAATGATAAAAGGCTGGGAAAGTTCATTTGCTTTTTCAATCGCTAATGTGATTTTTTCTCCAACAACCGACCCCATACTACCCATCCGAAAAGAAGAATCCATAACAGCTATTACAACAGGTATGCCATTAATTTGTCCTGTTCCTGTCACAACCGCTTCGTTTAATTTTGTCTTTTTTTGATCTCCAGCTATTTTTTCTTCATAGCCTGGAAATTGTAAAGGATTACCTGTTTTTATTGAGCTGTTTATTTCTTGAAAGGTAGCTTCGTCTAAAATACTATGAAGTCTCTCTGAACTTGTCATAGGAAGATGATACCCACAGTTTAAACAAACTTTATGAGTTTTTTGTAATTCTTTCGTATACATAATTTTATTACATTTTGTACACTTTGTCATAATCCCTTCTGGCACTTCATTTCTTGCTACTTCAGATGGAATTGTTGCATATTTCTTTTTTTTCGATTTCGAAAAAATTTCCTTAATCAATGTGGAAGCCTCCCCGTTTTTTTTGCAATCCATTCTAGGAATCGTTTTTCATTGATAGTGTTTCAGGCTATAAACATATATTTTTCAGCCTGCCTATTTACTAAGCGGATGCTATTGTACATTGCAGCATAATCAATCTTATTGAAACATCTTCATCTATTTTCACTATTTATAATCTTTCATTATATTTTTTTTTAAACTTTTTGTACACTTTCATTATTTCCAATTCATCTTTTGTTGCGAAAGTATTAATTAATAATACATACTCTTCTGTTGTCCAATATATTTTGGAAAAGCCTAATGCATGATAATAATCATCTAAAATAGTCCATAATCGAACATGCAAATAATTGTCGGCAATTTTTAATATGCGCAAAAAAAATTCACTTTCACTAATTTTTTTCTCTGCTACCCATTCTGATAAATCAGCTCTTTGTTCAGCTGACATTTTTTCCACAGCAATAAATAAACCATTTAATTGAATATAATCCCGGGTTTCTAAGATATCTCTTTTCGCTTTATTATCCTGCAAAACAAAGGTACTGATCAACTGAACTAGCTGATGACCCTGAAAGTCACGTAAAAATGTGCCTTCTCCTTTTCGAGTCTCAATTAGACCTAAAAGTTCTAAAGCTCTTAACGCTTCTCGAATGGAAGATCTTCCTGCATCCAAAGTTTCGCATAATGAACGCTCAGAAGGCAGTTTATCTCCTGGTTTTAGACCATTTCTTTCAATCATTTCACGCAAATGATTAACAACACCAATGTATTTCGATCCATTCATTATAGAAGGTTGATTCACTTTTTTGCCACACTCACTTCTTTTTCCATTTTCTAATACGCGACCTTTTAAAAATAATGAAACGTTATACAAAATATCTTTTGCTGAATTATTCATTAGTCTGCAATAGTTTTTTTTCATTTAAAGTGGTCAGACCATTAGACTTATTAAACAATATAACAACTTTTCTAAGATGTAAAGTTAATCAGATAAGATAACATTTTTTTCTCCTAATAGATTCGTTAATTCTTCCAGACATTCTTTTGTAGAAGAGATATTAAATTCATAGTGCAGCTGAATCGTTTTTAACGATTGGACATTATGAATAATCACGGGACAATTCCCAGGATGTTGCTTGATAATTTTTAACAATTGATTTTTTATGCTGTCTGTCTCTGCTTCACCATTTATCTTTATGAATAACTTATGTGTGTTTTTGGGAAGTGATTGGACAGCTTCCTCTATTTGCCAAGCTTCTTGTATGATAAATTGTTTATTTGCATTTCTTTCTTCCAATTTCCCTTCTATTAATACAGTTTCTCCCTTTTTTAGTATCCATTTAAATTTTTTATAGACTACTGGGAAAACTACTGCTTGCATCTCTCCACTTTGATCGGAAATGGAAAGGAACATCATTTCTTCTCCTTTTTTCGTACGTATCACTTTCACTTCTGTCACATAGACAATTCCCCGCTGCTTTGGTCCTATTTTCATTTTATTAATAGAGGTGCTGTTTAAAGCAGCAAAATATTCTTGATAAATAGAGACTGGATGATCAGATAAATACAAGCCTAAAACATCTTTCTCATGAAACAGCTTGTTCTCCGGAGTCATTTTTTCTCCTTCCACATATTTGGGTTTAAAGGAGAAATCATCTTCGCTAAATAAATCTTCCTCGTTCAACTCTTCTGGATGAACAAGCTGCGCGTGCTGAATGGCAACATCAATGGTTGACAGCATCGTTGCCCGATCGATGCCAAACTCATCAAAACTTCCGGAATAAATAAGTGTTTCCAGTATTTTTCTATTAATGATTTTTGGTGACACACGCAAACAAAAATCAAATATGTCTTCAAATTTTCGTTGTTTTCGCACCTTTACAATCTCTTTTAAGACATTATTGCCAATCCCTTTTATGGCTGCCAAACTGTATAATATTGAATTTTTATTCACTAAAAAGGAATAGCCGCTTTTATTTATAGAAGGAAGGGAAAGCTCCATTCCCATTTGTTTCATTTCTTGTATATACTGCAATATTTTTCGTTCATTGCCAATCGCAGTAGTTAATAATGATGCCATAAAAATAAGTGGATACTTTGCTTTTAAATATGCCAGCTGATATGCTATCATACTGTACGCTACTGCATGACTTCTATTAAAACCGTAATCGGCAAACCGGACTATTAATTCATATATTTCATTGGCGGTTTCTTCTTTATACCCTTTTGTTTTGGCGCCTTTTACAAAATGCACTCTTTCTTTATCCAAGACCATTTTTTGTTTTTTGCTGACTGCTCTTCTTAAGAGATCTGCTTCCCCAAGAGAAAAACCAGCCATCTTGGATGCAATTTGAATAATTTGTTCTTGGTACACAATGACCCCATATGTACTTTCCAAAATGTCTTTTAAATCATCATGATAATAGTGAATCGCTTCTTTTCTATGCTTTCTATTTATATAGAGAGGAATATTTTCCATTGGACCTGGTCGATAAAGAGCATTGACAGCAATAATATCTTCAAATTCTGTAGGTTTTAATTTCTTTAACACATTGCGCATTCCATCTGACTCTAACTGAAAGATTCCTGTCGTTTCTCCCCTGCTTAACAATTGGAAAACATCTGGATCATCAAATGGAATTTCTTTAATCGATACTTTTTTGTTTGTCACCCGAGCGATTGTATCAACGATTATTTCAATTAAAGAAAGATTTCTCAAACCTAAAAAATCCATTTTTAATAGCCCGAGCTCCTCTAAATACTCCATACTATATTGTGTTAAGAAAGTGTTTTCAGCCCCGGATTGTATAGGAATGATATCAACCAACGGCTGCTCACTTAAAACAACTCCAGCAGCGTGTGTAGAGGTATGACGTGGTAAACCTTCGAGCTTGCAAGCTGTTTCAAAAATCTTTTTATTCCTTGGAGACTCCGAAACAAAACTTTGTAAACTTTTTGATTCTTGGATGCTTTGCTGTAATGTAATTCCTATTTTAGAAGGGATAGAACGAGATAACCCTTCCAATTCTTTCATCGTTAAACCAAAAACTCTTCCAACATCCCTTAATGATGCTTTCGCCGCAAGCGTCCCAAATGTAATGATCTGGGCAACATGCAATTGTCCATATTTATCTTTTACATAATCGATTACTTGTTCTCGTTTAACATCAGGGAAGTCAATATCAATATCAGGCATCGTAATACGTTCGGGGTTTAAAAACCGCTCGAATAATAGATGATATTTGATTGGATCTACGTCTGTAATATACAAAACATATGCAACAATAGAACCGGCAGCTGATCCCCTTCCTGGTCCTGTGAGGATTCCACTTTCTCTTGCATATTTCATAAAATCCCACACTATCAGAAAATAATCACTATAATTCATCTTATTGATGATTTCCAATTCATATTGAAGACGTTCTATATGCTCTTTCTTCGGTTGTCCATACCTATTAATTAAACCTTCTTTGCATAAATCTTCTAAATACTTTTGTGCAGATTGTTCTTCTGATATAGGGTATTTTGGTAATCCTGTTCTTTGTATATCCAATTCTATATGACAGCTGTCTGCAAGATTCCACGTAGTCTCCAACACATCTGGATCATTAGAGAACAATTCAAGCATTTCATTTTTTCCTTTTAAATAATACTGATCCAGATCCCACTCATCTCTATGTATATCTGATAATTTCACACCATGTTTTATTGCCTCTAAACAATGATGAGCAAAATGATCTTCTTGATTTACGTAAAGCACATTATTTGCCGCAACTCTTTTAACTTGTTCCTGTTCTGCCAGTTTCATTATTCGGTCATTTAATGCGTCTTCCTTTGTGATTCCATGCTTTTGTATGGTTAAAAAAAAGTGATCTTTTTCAAAAATGCTTTTATATAAATGGAGCGTATCTTTTGCATGAATTTCATCCTCTGCTAATAATGATTGTTCAATTTCTCCTTCTCTTCCAGGAGTTATAGCGAATAATCCTTTAGCATAATGTTTTAACCATTTAACAGGAATTCCTTTTTGGTTTTTTGTTTGAATAGCACTGGAAATTTTCAAAAGCTGTTGAAAACCAAAATTATTTTCAGCTAATAGTACTAGTGGATATGCCTGCTCCTTTTTTTCGCTGATTATATCTACCGTCAACCCAATGATCGGTTTTATTTCTTGTTTTATACATTCTTTATAGAAGGATGCTGCTCCATACATCACATTACGATCTGTTATCGCAAGCGCCCTATAGCCTCTGTTTTTCGCATTACTTACTAATTGTTGAATGGATGCTGTACTGGATAAAAGACTAAAAGCACTGCAAACTTGTAAATGAACGAATGACATTTATTTTCACCACCCTTTACCTATTTTTTCTCATATTTATCATTTATAGATTACTCGCTTTTCGGAGTGTATACTGTGCTGAGATTTGGTTAATAAAATCGGTTTTGCAAGCATTTTTTCCTGGTCGGCAGAATGGTTTAGCTCAGCGTATGCCTAAAGAAAAAGCTTTTGGATAAACTCCTAATTGTTATTTTTGCTTTCTATTAGAATAACATTCGTTTTCTTACTATTATAGTAGGTTTAAATAAAAAAGGAAAATACGTTCTCTTTTTTTATTCTATACAGGCTACCCTGAAAGAGGGTATAGCGCTCTCGATAAGTCCGCAGCCGGTATACACTTCGCTTTCCATGGGGCGGGCGCCGAGCCTCCTCGGAGTAAACTCCTGCGGGGTCTCGCCTGTCCCGCTAATCCCATAGGA
>JBDNRM010000027.1:0-28850 GCA_047718615.1 Bacillus sp. (in: firmicutes)
GCTATATAGTATAGCTGCTCTTTTTTATTTGTTGAAGATAAATTGACCGAGAATATAACAGCCATATATGTTATGATTAAAGTGTGCGATAATGTTATGTTGATTAATAAAATAAAGCTATCATTCCGTATTAACAAACTTGTAAAGAAACTAGAATGGAATACTTAAAAATAATGTACCTGATTAAAGGACAACAAATAAAAGTGTCCCTTAGTTGGGTTTTCTATATTTCTAGAGAGTTTAAGCAAATAATTCAGGGATGGAAATTCCTTTATGACAATAAGTTACCAATGCATCAATATCAATAGTAACTTAAAATTACTTTAGGAAGATAATTTTACAATACGGGATCATATATAACACTGCATATTCTAAAAATTATACTAGTAATTGGAGTTAAAATATGGAAAAATTAAAATTAGGTGAAACAACTTTTAATACAGTAGATTTGTTTAGTGGTTGTGGTGGTATGTCATTAGGTTTTCAAAATGCTGGATTTAAAATAATTTCAGCCTATGATAACTGGGAACCAGCCGTAAATGTTTATAAGAAGAACTTTAAACACCCCATACATCAGGCAGACATAGGTGACGAAGAAGTCAAAAGAGAGATCGAGCAGCTTAAACCAGATGTAATTATTGGAGGTCCTCCGTGTCAAGATTTCTCGAGCGCTGGTCACAGGGATGAAAGTTTAGGTAGAGCTCATTTGACCATAGCATATGCTGAAATAGTTGCAAGGTCAAAACCACAATATTTTGTGATGGAGAATGTTTCACGAATACAAAAAAGTAATGTTCTTAAGCATGCAATCAAGTTATTTAAGGATGCTGGGTATGGACTCACTGAAAAAGTACTAGATGCGAGTTATTGTGGAGTTCCTCAAAAAAGAAAAAGATATATATTAGTAGGACACCTCAATTCGTCCGACGGTTTTCTTACTGAATTTCTTGAAGAGAATCTTGCTGAAAATCCTATGTCCATTCATGATTACCTTGGAGACTCTCTTGGGGTGGAATATTATTTCAGAATCCCAAGAAGCTATAATAGAAGGGCAGTATTTAGCATCTATGAACCTTGTGTGACTATTCGTGGTGTGGACAGGCCAATTCCAAAAGGCTATAAAAAGCACCCAGGTGACTTAGTCGAAATAGGACCAGAGGTTAGAGCACTCACTGTTATTGAAAGAAGCTATATGCAAACCTTCCCTAAGGGTTTCATTTTTGAAGGTGTAAAAACCAATTTGAATCAAATGATAGGAAATGCCGTCCCTGTTAGACTTGCAGAATTTGTGGGTAATGCAATCCAAAATTACGCTAATAGTATAAGTTCCGGGGAGGGAAAGAAATGAAAACAATAGACTTATTCTCTGGTTGCGGTGGTATGTCCTTAGGATTTCAAAACGCTGGATTTGAAATTTTATCAGCATACGATAATTGGGAGGCTGCCGTTAATATATATAAAGAGAATTTTTCTCACAAAATTTATAAAATGAATCTTGGCGATGAAAAGGTAGTTGAGCATATCAAGCAGTTCCCGTCTGACATAATAATTGGTGGCCCGCCATGTCAAGATTTCTCAATAGCAGGAAACCGAGATTACAAGTCACAAAGAGCTAATTTAACAATTACATTTGCAAGTATTATTGCTGATGTGAAACCTGAATGGTTCGTTATGGAAAATGTATATAATATTGAAAAAAGCCCAGTCTTACCTGAGGCGGAAATAATATTAAAAGAAGCTGGTTACGGATTGACAAAACGCGTATTAGACGCTAGTTATCTTGGTGTTCCACAGGCTAGAAAAAGATTTTTTATGATTGGACATTTGAACTCTGAAGATGGATTTCTAAACGGAAAAATTGACGGCAACCTTTCTAATAAACAAATGACTGTCTACGATTACCTAGGAAACTCGCTCGGTACTGAATTCTATTATATGCACCCTAGAAGTTATAATAGAAGGGCAGTGTTCAGCATTCATGAGCCGAGTTCAACGATAAGAGGAGTAAACAGACCTATTCCAGAAGGATATAAAAAGCATCCCGCAGATAAAGCTGAGATTTTTGAGAATGTAAAAGCACTCACTACAAAAGAGCGGAGTTATATTCAAACATTTCCTGAATGGTTCCAACTTGTTGGAAGTAAAACTGCGATGGAGCAAGCAATTGGGAATGCAGTTCCAGTTAAAATGGCTGAATTCGTTGCGAAGCGGATTTTGGAATACAAAGCCGAAATTGGGAATAGAGGTATAAACCATGATGAACTTAGAGCAGTTACAATCTGATGTTAAAGAAATAGGAGCTGATAATGGACCTGATTTTATTTACAGGTTTTTATTAGCTTATGGCATACCAAAAGCCACAATAGCTCGATTAAGGTTAACCATTAAAGGGGCAGAGCACTCCCCTGTGCATGTACCTAAAAAAATATATTATCAGTTTACATCCAAGTCTAATTTATTATCTCTTTTTAATTTATTAAAAAGAGATAATTTAAATAATATTAAGGCTAGATTTATCATTTTAGCTAATAAAGATAATATTTTGGCATATGACATGAAAACAGAAGAAATTCTTACATCATCCAAAAATGAACTTTATAAGAGTTTCGATTTTTTCTTTCCTTTAATAGGGAGAGAAAAAAAAGTAATCGCTTCCCATGTAACTGTTAATATTAAAGCAGCTGAAAAGTTCGCGGAACTCTATAACGAACTTGTAATCGCTAACAAAGGTACAAATGACGTTGATAAAAATGTTAGCAACCTTATGTCTCGTTTGTTATTTTGTTTCTTTGCAGATAGTGTAGGTTTAATCTCAAGGGGAGCGATTAATAAATATATTCATAATTTTTCTGAAGAGTCAGGTACTAATTTAAGTTATTTACTTGAAAGTATGTTTAATGCCATTTTTATAAAAGATAGAAATGGTTTACCTGAGTACTTAATGGAGCTTCCATTTTTGGATATATATATATTTAACACACCGATAGAGTTACCCCGTTTCAATAAACGAACACGTAAGCTCATTTTAGAAATTAGTGAGCTTGATTGGTCTGATGTTAACCCTGACATATTAGGTTCATTAATCCAATCTATTGTTTCTACCGACAAAAACAATATCAACTATAACTTTACTTCTGTGCCGAATATATATAAATTGATTGGCCCTTTGTTTTTAGACGAATTGTACGAAGCATACGAGAGTTCAAAGAATGACTATCAAGAGTGTCTTAATCTGTTAAACAGGATATCCAAGATTAAAATATTTGATCCCGCATGTTTTACTGGGAATTTTCTAATTGTAATATATAAAGAACTCAAGGAACTGGAATCTAAAATAGTCCAATCAATTCGTAACTTGCCAAACCACAAAGAAGTGATTAAACCTTCTTTAAACATTTCTCAATTTTATGGGATTGAAATGAATGAGTTTGCTTGTATTGTTACACGCCTTGGTCTTTTTTTTACTGAATGTCAAATATCTATTATGCAAAATGGAAGACTTACATCTGCAGACCATCTTCTCAAAGATTTGAATCGAAATAACATTATTCAAGAAAATGCAACAAGAATTTCTTGGAATGACATATGCCCAAATAGTGGTGATAACGAAATTTTTGTTGTAGGCAATCCTCCTTACAAGGGGGCTCGTAAACAATCTAAAGAACAAAAAGCAGATGTTGCATTTGTTTTTAGAAACCATAAAAATTTTAAAGATATGGACTATGCGGCATGTTGGTTTTACCTTGCTTCTGAGTTCGTAGGTAATTCAAAAAGTGCATTTGCTTTTGTTACCACAAATTCGCTCACACAAGGTCAGCTAGTGGGATTGTTATGGCCCAAAATATTTGAAAAAAATGTACATATATCCTTTGCTCATACGGAATTCAAATGGAAAAATAGTGGTAGGAATAATACGGCTGTTACAGTTGTAATAATTGGAATACGGCCTGATAAGTACCCTTCAAGAAAGTTCATCTTCACCCAGACATCTGCATATGAGGTTCCTTGGATTAACCCGTATCTAACTACTGCTAAAGTTATTGTAACTAAACAAAGAAAACCAATTAGTAATTTACCAGCAATGCCAAAAGGAAATATGCCGTACGATGGGGGACATTTATTATTAGAACCACATGAGATGGTCGAATTAGTTAATCAATACCCAACATCCAAGAAGTTTCTAAAGCGAGTAATGGGGTCTGATGAATTTATAAAAGATATTGAACGATGGTGTATTTGGTTAGATGATGATGACTTGGGTGAGGCTTTATTAATTCCTCCAATAAAAGAAAGGATTGCTTTAGTTGAGAAAGTTAGATTAAAAAGTACTGATAAGGCGGCAAGAAAATTAGCTCAGCGTCCTCATCGATTTCGTGAGACTAATTTTACAACATCATACTCTTTGATAATTCCTGCTGTGTCATCAGAACGGAGGACGTATATTCCTATAGGATTTGTTAATAAAAATACGATAATAACAAATCTGGGGTTTGTTATTTATAATTGTGACCCCTGGGTTTTTGGAGTAATTTCATCAAGGATGCATAATCTTTGGATTCGTACTGTTTGTGGCCGTCACGAATCCCGAATAAGATATTCTTCACAGCTTGGGTATAATACATTCCCATTTCCAGACATTTCAAATGGTCAAAAAGAGTCTATTGAGCGTTGTGTATACGATATTATTGCTGAAAGGGAAAATCAATCGGAGAAGTCGATTGCTCAAATGTATGATTCAGATAATATGAGTGAGGGTTTACTTTATAACCACATGATTTTGGACGCTACTATAGAACGCTGTTACCGAGAAGAGCCATTCCTTTCAGATCAGGAAAGACTTGAATTTCTATTTGATTTATATAACAGAGGGGGCGATTGAACGTGAATAATAATATCGTTAATGTTCAGTATCAGGCAACTGGGAAGAGCACAAATACCAATAACCTAGGAATGCGTGAAATGCAAGAGAGGGCATATAATGGACGTAACGCCCAGTATCTTCTAATAAAAGCCCCACCAGCTTCGGGCAAGTCTCGGGCCCTGATGTTTATCGCCTTAGATAAATTATTAAATCATAAAGTAACCAAGGTTATAGTGGCTGTTCCTGAACGTTCAATTGGAAAATCCTTTTTCTCAACAGAACTCAAGTCATCTGGCTTCCATAGTGATTGGATTTTACCTGAAAAATATAACCTTTGTGTTCCTGGTGGGGAAAAAAGTAAGGTCTCTACACTTGAGGAATTTTTAAGTTCTGAAGAGCGAATTCTTCTTTGCACTCATTCTACCCTTCGATTTGCTTTTAATAAAGTAGAGCCAAGTAGATTCAATAATTGCCTTGTTGCAATTGATGAGTTTCACCACGTTTCAGCAGATTATGAAAGTAAATTAGGGGAACTTGTTAGATCATTAATGGCAGAAACAAATGCAAATATCTTAGCAATGACTGGATCGTATTTTCGAGGTGACGGCATCCCAGTCCTTTTGCAAGAGGATGAGGCAAAGTTTCATAAGGTCACCTATAATTATTACGAACAGTTAAACGGGTACAAATTCCTCAAATCGTTGGGGATAGGATTCCATTTTTACAACGGTAAATACACATCTGCTATAGGAGAGGTCCTTGATACTGATAAGAAAACAATACTTCATATTCCTAATGTAAATTCTGGGGATTCGACTAAAGAGGGTAAATATGCAGAGGTAGATTTAATAATAGATAGTATTGGTGAAGTAATTAAAGTTGATAGGGAAACAAATATCATCCATGTAAAAAGACCTGATGGTAAAATTATTAAAATTGCTGACCTAGTAAATGATATCCCTTCTGAAAGAGAGAAAACAATAGAATATTTACGCAACGTTAAAGATGTAGATGATGTTGATTTGATTATTGCACTCGGGATGGCTAAAGAGGGTTTCGACTGGCCATTTTGTGAACACGCACTAACTGTGGGATATCGTGGGTCTCTTACAGAAATAATTCAAATAATAGGTAGATGTACGAGGGATAGCTTTAATAAGAGTCATGCTCAATTTACTAATCTTATCGCTGAACCAGATGCTGAAGATGAAGCAGTTATTGAATCTGTAAATAATATGCTAAAAGCAATAACAGCTTCTTTATTAATGGAACAAGTATTAGCTCCTAATTTTACTTTTAAAGCAAAGAGACCTAACGATGATGGTTCTGATTCAAGCAATAGGATTTCTATAAAGGGATTTAAGGAACCTAGTTCAACTACTGTTAAAAATGTAATAGATAATGATTTGACAGAACTAAAGGCGTCAGTATTACAAGACCCTGATATAATCAAATCCATTTCTGGAGTAGTTGACCCAGAAGTAATTAACAAAGTTATGATTCCGAAGATTATTATGACAAAATATCCACATCTAAATTCTGAGGAAGTTGAAGAAGTTAGGGAGCATTTAGTTGCTGATATGGTATTAAAACACGCAAAAACTGAAACGAAAGGAAATAAACGGTTTATTGAAATGGGTAATAATTTCATCAATATTGAGGAAATAAGCGTTGATTTAATCGATCAAATAAATCCATTTCAACAAGCGTTTGAAGTTTTATCAAAATCGATAACCCCAAAGGTATTAAAAGCTATTCAGAATTGTATAGCAGCATTTAAAGTTAATATGACTGATGACGAAGCGGCATACTTATGGCCAAAAATAAATGATTTTGTTAAAGCAACGCGCAGAATTCCTTCTCTAGATGCACTTGATCCTATGGAGCGAAGACTTGCTGAAGCATTAGTTTATCTAAAACAAGTAAAAAGAGAAGAAGTAAGATGAATAAAAAAGTTAGAAGCGATAAACTAAAAGAACTTATTAACGATGACCCCCTTGGTTTGTTAAATGTTGAAAACAAGTCATATGGAAAAAGTAAAACGGAAGAGCAACGGCTTATTGAGAGTTTCGCTGAGATATCAGAATTTTTCGAGGAACACAGCAGGGAACCTAGTTCTGAAAATGGCTTAGGTGAACATATATTAAAGTCTAGGTTAGTTGGGATAAGAAGCAATCCTAAAAAGGTAAAGGCTTTATTGCCTTATGATTTTTATAACCTGCTACAGTCACAAGAAACAATGTCAGTTTCGGTAGAAGAAATCCTAATGGATGATCCACTAAACCTATTAAGTATGGGTGAAGACGATGAGAGTATTTTTAAATTAAAACATGTTAAAAAAACAGAGAGGATAAGACCAGAAAATATTTCACGGCGAACTAAATGTAAAGATTTCGATAAGTATGAACCTATGTTTTCATTAATTCACCAAGAACTTAAAGATGGAAAGAGAAAACTAGTTGAATTTAATGAAAAAAATGTTACTCCAGGTAATTTTTACGTCTTACGAGGGGTTGTACTATATTTAGAAAAGATTGATTCAGAATATCAAGAGAAACAGTTTAGTACTGGGAACAGAATAAGACTAGATGGAAGAACTCGTTGTATTTTCGATAACGGTACTGAGTCAACCCTGCTCTTAAGATCATTGAACAAGGCGTTAAACATAGATGGATTCGGAATTAGTGAAAGATTAGATTCTGTAATACGTGAAGTAACCATAGATGAAAATGATGTTCAAAATGGCTACATTTATGTATTAAGAAGTTTAAGCAATAAACCTGAAATTGCAAGTTACCCAAATTTGTACAAGGTTGGATATTCCTCAGGAGATGTTACGAACAGGATAAAAAATGCACCAAATGAGCCGACTTACTTAATGAGTGCTGTTGAATTACTATTAACAGTCAGATGCTTTAACTTGGATGTTAAATATCTAGAAACAAGTCTTCATGAATTTTTCAATGAGGTAAATGTTACTTTTGAAGTAACAGATAGACAAGGGAAAATTCATAAGCCAAGAGAATGGTTCGTTGCTCCCCTTGAAATAATAGAAGAGGCAATTCAATTGGTTGTTGAAGAAAAAATACAAAGTTATAAATATAACCAATTATTTGGAAAGATTATCCTGCGAGAAAGTTGAATATGCTATGGGAAAATCTTAATTAATTTCATTATTTTATTTAAAGCTATTGATGCAAAATGATGTATCAACGGCTTTTCTTTCACAAATATTAATAAAAGTGTTAATCTCGATAGTGATTACAAAAATTTAAATAAATAATTTTATAATTTACATAGTAGAAAGGAGAAAATACAGGAATATGCAAGAAGGAGAATTATTCAAGGGATGGCTAGAAAATAGTAAAGGTTTAAAAAGAGAGTCAGTAAGTGACGTTTTATCTAGGATAAGGCGAGTGGAGAAGCTTGATGTAAATGTTGATATTCCTTTTGAGAAAATTATTGAAACTTTGTATAACAATGATGAGTTTAGTAATTTTAATGAATATGTTAAACCACAAATAAAACGCGCGATTAAGTTGTATAAAGAGTTTATAGAGGAACACAATGGGTAAACTAGCTAAATAATCACTTAAATGTGAAAAGAGAAATAATTAGAATTGCCTCCTTTATTATCAAGGAATGTTCCTTATGTAAGGATGATTTTATCATGAATGTTAGGTTATACATTAATAATCCCCAGAGGAAAAAAGTGCTTAGAAATTTGTAATTATGAAATATAAATTTTCGGCGATATTTGTCTTGCAGCGTTTCCCTTTATTTGAACGAAAAAAAGAAACAGAGGTCCCTTTTCAGGGACATGTTTCTTAATAAGGTGTTTCTAAAATAGTAGCCTAACAAGCTCACGTACGACTTCCTTGATAATTCTCACAACTAGCAAACGTGAAAGCCATTTGATTAAAGGACGGCGAAAAAACCTTCTTAATGCAATTCTTGCCTTTCTTATCAATGTACGACATTTTTTAATCGCGTCGGCACCTTTAATGAAACTTATAAGTTTTTGAATAAATTCTGGCACAATGACCTCCAAGTCCCAGAACGAGAGACGCTGGACAAGCAAAATACTCTCCCCACCCACCGCATACAAATCATTATATAACAAAATTTGATATAATTTTTATTAGATTCTAAATTTTTCTTTTGGTATTGAAAAAATACGTGAGAAATTATCTATAGTCATTTTGACAAATGTATGCAGATTTTGTGCCGAAATCGTGCCGAATCGAATTTATTTTGCATTTTAATCTATTTGAAGAAATGGCCTTAGGTCAATGGTTTAACCGACTTTTTCATATTTCATTTCATGCCATTTTATTCAAAATTAATCAAGTTTGAAATGGAAGGTTCTATTGGGGAGTTATGTCATTAAATGGAAATGAAAAGGAATTGACGTATGCTTCAAACCAAATTATCATTAAAAAGCAGGTATTTAATAATCGTATGGACAATTACAACTAAAGCATTGAAATAAAGGCTTAAAAACTTATGCCCGTGCCTATTCCACGGAATTGGCAGACGCGCACGACTCAAAATCGTGTTCCTTCTGGAGTGCCGGTTCGACCCCGGCCACCGGTATCAAAGAACTTTGATTCAAAGCGACTTTTCCAAATGGGAAGGTCGCTTTTCGTTTTTTTACGGCTTTTTTAATCGTGCGAACTACAAAAACGAAGTAAAAGCGTCCATTGTTCGGTTCGAAAATCAACCGAAAGGAGTTTTCGATAATGAGTCGACGTAATAACAAACTATTCTCGAATATTCTTAAAGCGTCCAAAAGCGACGTTGATTCTTTCGAATATCTCTATAATCTTTGTAGGATACGAAATATTTCCGAAGATACTTTTCGATATTACAAAAATGGATTATTAAAGTTCTTCGAGCGATTGGAATTATACAGTAAGGTTTACCGGTATTTGATAGGCTTAGAAGAGAATTATGGCTTGGTCTTTTGTTGGGATAACTTCGATTTTTATGATAGGAATTGCGGCTTTTGTTGTTGCTTTTATTATGGTTGCCGGCCCACAACCACAAATTGCGAAAGCGAAGGAACAAGAAGAATTTACTTCAGATAATCAATTGCCAACCGAAGAAGAAGTAACCGTTAACCTAAAGGAGACTCTAAAAGGGGAATATGGACATGAAACTGTTACTCATTATGAAGGAAACGGAATTAATTCGGTTGTAGTTGATAAGTCTGAATATACCAGTGCCAAAGCATTTGTTGCTGACTTGGACAACTTATTGAACGAAAACACTGCAGATAGAGTTCGTTGGGATTCAAAATTCGAAAAAGAAAAGTATTATTCAGATTCAATCATTGTTTATGTTAATCATTTTGTTAATAATGGAAGTGTCACTGGCGAAAAAGAGATTTGATTGAAAGAACTTCAAGCCATAGCGAGCATTGTTCATAATGCTGCCAATGAAGGAGAAGCGAAACAATTGAGTGAACGATTAAAAACTGAACTTGCAGAAGTTCATTCTTTTTTCGTAAATTAGTAGGAAAAGAATAGATAACATTGTGTAGGGGGAATTATGCATTTTCGCACGAATTTCCGTTTCTTTTATTGTCGGGGAACACTCTAAAAGTAAATTAGAATGGAACTTATGATTTGTACGAATCTTTCGTTGTAGGATGTGGGAATATCGTTTAGTCGTCCCCACTCACTATAAAACAACCCATTCCCTATTAAAATGGGTTGTTTGTGTATAAGCATGTGAATGAAATGTTAGCACAACAACTTTATAAATTACCAACAATTCCTCTATCCGTATGCACAACAACAGGAGCTGCTATAGAAGCTTTATCAGAAAATATCCATCTTCTTCCGATTGGCCCCAATATAATAAAGGCTCCATCTTCGTATTCACCCATAAAATTTAAATAGGTGTCCTGATACAACTGTTTGTTATGGCGGACTGGTATTCCGAGTGCTTGCATTTGTTGGGCGTATTTTTTTAATTCATTGGTAGAGAAGCCAATTTCGCTTATGGATAGTACATTATTGGCAGAGAATGTTTTATTAGGTGATGGAGGGGAAGTTTTTCTTCTGGAAATATACTCGACGATATTTCCAGCTGGATCTTCAAAATAACAAGCGTCAGCATTTGTTAAACCAGCAAAGTATACTTCATCCTCTCCGTCTTCCTCTAGCAGTTCTAGACGTTCTAACAGCCATTCTTTTGCCTGCTTAAATAAGTTGCTGTGTATATTAAATGCAAAGTGATAATAGTGCTTATTCTCTTCATTTTGATGCAATTCTAGGACACTTTCTCCGATTTGAAAGGATGCACTATTATTTGTAGATGAAATTAGCTTAAATTGAAGTGTTTGTTCATAAAATTCAACCGTTTTTTTATAAGGTAAGAAAGTATAAATTTTTTGAAATATGAAGTCTGTCTAGCTCCAGCGCCTAGCCCCTGTGAAAGATAACCTCCTGCCTCTAAAAGTAAAAAAACACTTTTTGAGTTAGGAGAACATTTTTCTTCGGGGCTAAACAAGGCGCTTGCGCTTTTCTTAAGTTTGCTATATATATTTCTACTTTATTTATTTACATAAAAAATCCTCCTCTTAAAATTATATTAAAATCTGTGTTTTACACCATATTTTTGTTTTCAACTAGCAAAGGAAACGTCTAATATAATAGGAAAGAGAAATGAAAGGAGTAGGGTATGAAAAATATCAGGCATTTAATCGCAACGAAAAAACCTGGATGTACAGAAACGGATATTAGGCAGGCTGAAGAAAACTTTGGATTTGCGTTCCCTAAACAATATAAAGAGCTTATGCTAGTAGTTAATAATCCTGAGATTGGAGAATGGACTTTTTTCCTATTAAAACGAAGGGAAATCTAAAAAAGACGTGGGATGATATTGTCCGGCAAAATGGTCCAGTAAGAGACGAACGGATTCCTGAAACATATATTGTTATAGGAGAAGATGGTTCTGGCGATTTATTATGTTTTAAGAAATGTAATGGAGTGATGGAAGATATAATCTATAAATGGAATCATGAAACTGCAGAAGTAGATAAGTATGCTTCTTCTTTAAAGGAGTTTATTCTTATAGATGCTTGAGAGCAAGAAAAGAGTAAAATAGACTTATAATAACAACGGTGTTGGAGGAACAGCGAGAATGAATATTTTTTTATTTATCATCATTGGAGTACTGGTGGCAATTGGACTTGTCGCTATAATGACCATTCAGTTTGCTCTTGTCTGCCTTGTTGGCGGGATTTTTGGGCTGCTGATTTATATTGCTGTTATTGTTACGGGAATAAGCAGGAGGGATTAATTGCAGGCACTGGGAAAGGAAATTAATGACGTATGAATTGTGCGCTAAATAAACTTATTAATAGATAATTATTATATGAAGAGTAAATAAGAGAAAGGAAATAATCCTATTACTTCCTTTCTCTTATTTATATCTGCTGGCTGAGAGTATTGTAATAGAGTAATTAAGTGTGAGATGATGAGTAATATGTGTAATAAGAATGAAAGGGTTGCATATCATCATTTGTTATACCTTTCAATGATGAAATCGATAAAATACCTGCTTGCTATTGGCAGTACTCTTTTGTCCTTGTAGCAAATGCTGATTGTACGAACCACAGATGGGGAGATTGCTCTCGTAACAATATTATACGGACATCTATTTAGGACAAGTTTTGGTAAAATAGAAAAACCAAGCCCTTGTTCAATCATGGACATGATGGAATAGTCATCATATACTCGAAAATGAATATTAGGTTCATATTCATTTTGTTTAAAAATAGTTAAGGTTTCACTGATTTCTCCTTCATCTAACAGTATAAAAGGTCCATCCGTTAATTTTTTTAATGGGATTTTGGTGTGAGCAGTTAAAGGGTGATTTGCTGGTAGTGCTGCAAGCATTTCATCTGTTTGTAATGGAATTGTCGTTAGATTTGCGACAGCATTAGGATTCACAAAACCAAAATCTACGCTTCCTTCTTTAATCCAGTTAGAAATATCTGTATAATCCCCTTGATGTAATTCGAAGTGAACGGCTGAAAATTGTTCCTTAAAACCTTTCATTAATTCTGGTAGCCGGTGACAGGAAACACTAGAAAATGTACCAATTCGAATTAGCCCACTATGTAGACCTTCCATTTCTTTGCGTTTTTCAATTAATTCTCTATGTGAGTTGCAAATTTTTTTTATAAATGGCAAAAATTCCTCACCATCTGGTGTTAGTGTAATACCCATTCGAGAGCGTAAAATAAGAGTAGTAGAAAGGTCAGACTCCAGTGAATGTACCATCTGACTAATAGCAGATTGTGTATAGCCAAGTTCTTCTGCAGCTTTTGTAAAACTTCCTGTTTCAATAACTTTGATAAAAGCATAATAAGCGTTCATTTAATTGGCTCTCTTTCATTAGATTTTCTAATAATTACATTATAAATATTCGTTTTACTAATGTAAATGCTGGTGATAGTATAAAGCCAATATTAAGTAAATAAAGGAAAGGTTAGGTCTTGCGATTATGACACCAAAACAGGCAAACTTGATTTTAGCCACTGTTTCTATGGGCTGGGGAACCTCTTATATTTTTATGAAAGTTTGTGTAGATGTGATGTCTCCATTAACCATGGTAGCATTACGATTTGGCATTTCATTTATTGTGATGCTAGTAATATTTTACAGGAAAATAATTCGTGTTGATACTCAGACATTAAAATACAGTGCAATAGTTGGTGCGCTGCTATTTGGTATTTTTATGGCTATTTCTTATGGGATAAAAAATACGACAGCTTCTACAGCAGGTTTTCTCACTAGCACTACAGTTATTTTAGTGCCAATTTTGCAGACATTTATCACAAGGAAATTACCTAGTAAAAGAATAATTATTGGAATCATAATCGTGACTATCGGTTTAGCACTGCTTACGTTTGGTGATAAATTTTCGTTGGAGCTAGGGTCTTTATATTGCTTGGCTGCTGCCTTACTTAATGCTATACACATTATAGTGACTAATCATTTTGCTCGAGAGGTGGATGCATTGCAGTTGGGCATCTATCAATTAGGATTTGTCAGTTTATACGCATTTATCGGAATTTTATTTTTTGAAAATTTCGAATTACCTAAACGAACAATTCATTGGTTTGCGATACTTGGTCTGGCACTCATCTGCTCAGCTTATGGCTTTGTTATGCAGTCAATTGCTCAAAAGTATACATCACCTGAGACTACGGGTTTCCTTTTTTCACTAGAGCCGATTTTTTCATCTATCTTTGCCTATATTTTTCTACATGAGAATATGGGGTTAAAAGGATATGGTGGTGCTTTAATCATTTTAGCGGGCGTATTAATAGCGAACAAGACGACTAAAAAGCATATGGAAGTTTCGATTGCTAATGAAAAAACGCAAGTTAAGGTATTGAAGGGACAATGATTTTGTGCTGAAGAATCTGATGCAATAAAGGATGAAAAAATTAAGAAGCTTGCGGAGGATTTAATAGAAAAAGAAGAAGATGCAAAGTATAAAAAGAAATATGCTACTGTTTGGAAAAAAGCATAAAAATAGACCCGAATGCATATGGAGGCATTATGAATAAAAAATCAATGTGGATACTCTTTATGGTTATCATTTCGTTTTTCACACTATGTTCTGATAAGTCAGTCGTAATGGCACAGGAAAATGTGTTATATAAAGGGGAAACAACGGCAAGCAATTTAAATGTTAGAAAATCGCCTGGAACGCAATATAAAGTAATCGGAACTTTAATAAAAGGTTCTAAGGTGGAGATAGTAAAAGAAGGAAGCTGGTTTAAAATAATCTATAAAAAGGGTTATGGATATGTTTCTGCCAAATACATAAAAAAAATCAGTAGACTAACTTCAAAAACTGAAAGTGAAAAAGCTGTAAATAAGTTGAAGAAGATAGGTGAAAATCAGCAGCTGATATTGGTCACTGCGATAGGAAATAATGAAACGAATGCATTGATTCAAACATTTTCTAAAGAGAAAAATGGGAAATGGAACCGTGTTTTATCTGTAAATGGCATTGTGGGAAAAAAAGGAATACAACCGCAGATTTCGGAAGGATCACAGAGTACGCCCGCTGGGAAATATACGATTACGCAAGCGTTTGGCAGACAAAAGAATCCAGGGACAAAACTTCCTTATCGCCGAATTACGAGTGATGATGTATGGGTGGATAATGTGAAATCCAAGTACTACAATACATTGCAATCGAAGAAAAAAACAGGTGAAAAAAGTGAAAGCATGAATATTCCCCAGTATGATTATGGATTTGTAATAGACTATAATACAAAGAAAGTAAAAGGAAAGGGAAGTGCTATCTTCTTTCATATAGCCAAAGGAAATTACACATTAGGATGTACAGCAGTTTCCAAAGACAAGATTGTATCGATTCTAAAATGGCTTGATCCTAATAAGAAGCCAGTAATCATTCAAGCAGTGGAAAAGGATTTGCATAAATACTAAATAAATTAGAAGGCGGAAAATCCTCTTATTGGCAAAGAGGATTTTTCCGCCTTTAGTTATATTGGAATATCTATCAACCCCTCAACCAGTGAACTAGTTTCATCAAGCTGAAAATTCGGGAGACTCTGTTCTACCTGGTGAAATATCCCACCTTTGCTTTGAGGTGGAGGTCTTAATTCTTAAAACATTTTTAATTAAAGAAAAGCGCCCTAAATATTTAGAAAAAAATCCACATAAGGCACATGACAATTTAGTAGAAAAATGGTTCTTATTTAGGCTACAGGAAAATTCAAATGTTGATTGAGAGTTGGAATCGTTCTTCTTTAATGGATCAAGAGGATACATTTGGCCGAACAAAACAAACAGGAGCTCCTTATGGAAGAAAAGGGAAAAATGGATAAATTAAATGAATACACCATTCCGATTGGAAGTGCCTTATTTGCCTGCCAAGGAGGATTAGTCCCAGGAGAATACTTCAGAGAGAAATTATTGGGATAAAGAAAAAGCGGAAGAAAATATGTAATGATATTTTCTTCCGTTTTTTTAAAAGGTAAGAAAGTATAAAATTTTTCAACTTAGATTAGTGTCTAGCTCCGGCGGCCTAGCCCCTGTGAGTATTACCTCATGCCTCTAAAAGTAAAAAACACTTTTTGATTCAAGAGAACATTTTTCTTCGGGGTAAAACAAGGCGCCCTGCTCTTTTTCTTATCACTTGAAAATTGTTTAAAATACTTCTGTCTATTCGTAGTTTTGTTTTTTCTTGTAATTATAGTGCAAGTTCGAAAAAGCGAATATACTAATAATAGTTTGATATAATTATTTGAAGAGTATTAGATAATTATTTTAAAAAAAGAGTCAATATATTTAAAAAAACCATGTTAGATTATATGACGATAATTCAGATTATTTAAATAGTTTATGTTATTTTATAGAAACAGAGTTAAGCCTGCTGTATACATCCAGAAAATCGGAGGAGGCACCTAATTGTCTAAATTAAAGAACAGGGAAGACATGATTTATCATGTATTAAGAAATGCTATTTTTAATACAGATCTTCCACCAGGAATACAATTAATAGAAAGTTCACTAGCTGATTCATTTGGGGTTAGTAGAACACCGATTCGGACTGTTCTTCAACGGTTAAAATATGAATCACTAGTTGAAATAATTCCAAAAAGGGGGGCTTTTGTTTATTGTCCAAGTCCTAAAGAGGCCGAGCAGATTTTTTTTGTAAGACAGGTTTTAGAACCAGAAGCAGCTGCCCTTGCAAGCAAATTCGTTACAGAAAATCAGCTGCAAGAGATGAAGGGGTATTTACAGAAGGAGGAAGAATGCTATAAAAAGAATATGCCGGAAAAAGCATTGCCTGTTATTGAAAAATTTCATATGGTCATCATAGAAGCTTCAGGAAATCCTTATCTCGTTGAATCTTTACGGAAAATCATTTCCTTAAGCCATATTATCTTAACCTTTTATGATGTATCGGAAAACCACTGTTACGATGTACTAAAGGAACATACTGCTATATACAATGCTATTGCTAATGGTGAGGAGGAAGAGGCAAAAAGGATGGCCTATTTGCATATCCCCTCAATTGTAAAGGATATTGATTTTTCCAAACAATTTAATACCTCACTTTCTATCAGTCAAATTATTACGAAATACATGTAATTTTTTTTGGGTAAGATTGTATACAATTTTAAAATACAATTTTAAAATACAATGGAGGATGAAAATTATGGTATCTATTCAAATGAAAACGAGCATTCCAGGTCCAAAATCCCAAAGTATGTTGGCAAGAAAGGAGAAGGTTGTGCCAAGAGGGCCATTTAATACAGTACCTGCTTTTGCGGATTATGGGGAAGGGGCATTGTTAACAGATGTTGATGGCAATACATTTTTAGATTTTGCCGGAGCAATTGGCACATTAAATGTCGGCCACCGTCCACAACAAGTGGTGGATCGTCTAAAAGAGCAAATGGATAAATATATTCATACCTGTTTTAATGTCATGATGTATGAACCTTATATAGAACTTGCAGAACAATTAGCAAGAATTACGCCAGGAAAGCATGATAAAAAAGTATTTTTTGCAAACAGCGGAGCAGAAGCAGTCGAAAATGCGATAAAAATAGCCCGTAAATATACGAAAAAAAAAGGAATAATTTCTTTTGAGAGAGGGTATCACGGACGTACGCTTCTTACCATGTCTTTAACAAGCAAAGTAAAGCCATATAAATTCCAATTTGGTCCATTTGCACCAGAAACCTATCGTATAAGCCATCCATATTATTACCGTAATCCAGAAGGCATGACAGATGAACAAGTAGATCGGGAGTTGTTAAAAAGGCTGGAGGATTTCTTTATAACAGAAGTTCCATCCGAAGAAATTGCTGCAATCGTTATCGAACCTGTCCAAGGGGAGGGCGGATTTATTGTTCCATCCAAAGCTTTTATGAAAGGATTAAAAGCAATTTGTGAAAAACATGCAATATTATTTATTGCTGATGAAATTCAGTCTGGTTTTGGAAGAACAGGAACAATGTTTGCAATAGAACAATTTGATGTGATTCCTGACCTTATTACGATTTCTAAGTCTCTCGGTGCTGGACTCCCGATATCAGCTGTTGTAGGCAAATCGGAAATAATGGATGCACCAAGCCCTGGGGAAATTGGCGGAACATATGGTGGTAGTCCACTTGGCTGTGTAGCAGCACTAGAAGTAATTAAAATAATTGAATCTGAGGATTTAAACAAACGCTCAAAAATAATTGGTAATCGGATTAAAGAGAGATTTCAGGATTGGCAAAAAAGCTATCCGCAAATTGGAGATATAAGAGGATTAGGGTCTATGATTGCAATGGAATTTGTCAAGAATCCAATAACAAAAGAGCCGGATAAAGAAGTGGTTAATAAAATTATTTCGCTTGCTCAGCAAAGGGGGTTGATTCTTTTAAATGCAGGTATATATAGCAGCTGTATTCGAATATTAGTACCGCTTGTTATAACAGATGAACAATTAGAAGAAGGACTGGATGTATTGGAAAATGTCTTAAAAGAGATATTAGAAAATGCAATAATCTCTTTATAAAATACTGAATTTTTTGATTATTAAATCGAATATACGAGGAGTGTTTACATGAAAAAAACAATCGGTCTTTTTCTATTTATCGCAGTATTCTTAATGATTTTAACAGGTTGCTCAAGCACTACAAATAACACAGCAGCAAATAACAATTCTTCTAAAAATACACTAGAGTCAGCAAAAGAAAAGGGAGTATTAGTAGTAGGATCTTCGAACGATGCTCCTTTCGCTTTTATAGATAAAGATACAAAAAAATTCTCAGGAATCGATGCTGAGATTATGCAAGAAGTAGCAAAAAGATTAGGTATAGCAAAAGTCGAAATGAAAGAGATAAAATTTGAAAACCTACTATTGGAATTAAATAATAAAAAAATAGATATGGTTACAGATGGAATGTATATAAAACCAGAACGAGAGAAATTAGTTGATTTCACAGGAATCTGGTATTCAGAAGGAGAAGCACTCGTTGTTCACAAAAATTCGACTATTGCAGGAATTGATGACTTAAAGGACAAAACAGTTGGAGGACAAAAGGGAACTGCATTTCTAGAATTTGCTCAAAAACTGAATAAAGAAGGAAAACTTAAACAAGTAACGGTATTTGGATCACAAGCAGAACTATTGTTAGCTCTTAATACTGGAAAAATCGATGCCGTAATTACAGATAGTGCAGTTGCTGGTTATACGATTACAAAAGATGCATCATTAAATCTTAAATTAGTATCACCATATAAACCAGAAAGTGCTGGAAATATCGCAGCGGCTGTTAGAAAAGGAGAATCAGAGCTGTTGGATGCGGTAAATAAAGAATTAGAAAACTTAAAAAAGGAAGGTTTTATTCTTAAAGTTTTACAAAAATATGGGTTGAATGAAGATAACTTAACAGAAGTCGAATAATAAAGTGGAAAGAGGCAGTTATTGCCTCTTTCTCTAATAAGAGGTGAGCAAATGAATATCGTACAGAATTTAGATTTCTTAACAGCATTTCGAGAGATTAGTCCATTACTCTTGGAAGGGATAGGAACGGTTGTAGGAGCAACCGTATGTGGTTTTACTCTAGCACTGATTTTAGGCACAGTTATTGCATTAGGAAGAATGCTGAAAATAAAATGGGTCAATTTTATTTTAGTGATTTTTCTGGAAATTATTCGTGGAACACCGTTGCTCGTTCAGCTTGTTTACATGTACTATGTAATGCCATTATTAATTTCTTTAATCGGACAAATTTGGATAGCAGATTATCAGTTTAATCTAAGTCCTTTTTTAGCTGGTGCAATCGGCCTCGGAATAAACTATGGCTGCTATTTGTCGGAAGTAATTCGCTCTGCTATCAGTTCCATCGATCGAGGACAGACGGAGGTTGCTTTAGCATTAGGCTACACGCATAGACAAGCATTATGGAGCATTGTTATCCCTCAAGCAGCAAGAGTTGCTCTTCCAACGCTAGGAAACTATATAATTATGATGATAAAAGATACCTCTTTATTAGCATTTATAACGGTTAGTGAGTTGCTTCTGCGAACACAGGCGTATGCCTCTCAAACATTTTTAACAATAGAATCCTATACGATATTAGCAGGTGCTTATTTAATATTAAGTCTGCCTCTTGCTCAATTTGTTCGCTTACTTGAAAGGAGACTAATGCGCCATGTGTAAAACAATGATTGAAGTAAATCATCTTCATAAATCTTTTGGAGAAAATGAAATCTTAAAAGGAATAGATCTGACTATTATGCAAGGAGAAAAAGTGGTAATCATTGGTCCATCTGGATCGGGGAAATCTACTTTGTTAAGATGCTTGAATTTTCTCGAAATACCGACTTCTGGAACGGTGAAAATAGAAGGAGATTATTTCGTAGAGCCAACTAAGAAATATAATGAAAAACATGTTGCTGGATTACGAACAGAGGTTGGTATGGTGTTTCAGCGATTTAACTTATTTCCAACTATGACGGCAATGGAAAATGTCATGGCTGCTCAAATAAAAATACGAAAAAAATCAAAAGTGGAAGCGAAAAAAAGTGCAGAAATATATTTGGAAAAAGTAGGTTTAGGAGAAAGAATGAATCATTATCCGAGCCAGCTTTCCGGTGGCCAACAGCAACGTGTTGCCATTGCAAGAGCACTGGCGATGGAGCCGAATATTATGCTTTTTGATGAAGCAACATCTGCACTTGATCCGGAATTGGTGAATGAAGTCTTGGAGGTCATTAGAGAATTAGCTAACGAAGGGATGACAATGGTACTTGTGACACATGAGATGAAATTTGCAGAAGAAGTTGGAGACAGAGTTATTTTTATGGATGGTGGTGTCATTGTGGAGGAAGGGCTTCCGAAGGAATTTTTTCATTTTCCAAAAAACGAAAGAACTAAAAGTTTCATTAAAAAAGTAGGGCATTAGGAGGAAATGATGATGGAGGAAATTGGGTCTCTTATTGATGGTATTTGTTTAAAAGGAGAAAATCGCAAATTACTTAAGGTGAGGAATCCCTTTAATGAAGATTTAGTTGGTGTAGTTCATTTCGGTACAGTAGAGGATATGGAACAAGCGGTTCAAACAGCAAATACAACATTCCATCAAATAATGAAAACAATGCCAGCATATAAACGATCTGAAATACTGCGTAAATCAGCTGATTTATTAGAAATACAGGCACAATCCTTTGTTGAACTTCTATCAAAAGAGGCGGGGAAACCGATCCGTGACGCACAAGGAGAAGTAAGGCGGGCAATCGAAGTATTACGATTTGCGGCAGAGGAGGCGTTAAAAAATAATGGTGAATTGATTAAGATGGATGCAGCTCAAGCTGGAGTAGGAAGAATTGGCCTAGCAGTAAAAAAACCAGTAGGGGTTATTGCTGCCATCACCCCGTTTAATTTTCCTTTAAACTTAGTGCTCCATAAAATCGCTCCTGCTATTGCAGCCGGTTGTACGGTTGTATTAAAACCAGCAGAGAAAACTCCTTTTTCTGCTATGAAACTTGTTATACTAATGCAAGAAGCAGGCCTACCAAAAGGAGTTGTTTCTGTTGTAAATGGTGAGGGCGAATTATTAGTTCCTCCACTTGTGAAACATAAGGATATAAAATATGTAACCTTTACAGGGAGTGGAGAAATTGGTTTGAAAATTAAGGAAATGGCGGGGAATAAAAAAGTAACTTTAGAACTTGGCTCAAATTCTCCGACCATTGTTTTTCAAGATGCGGATATAAAAAAGGTAGTAGCTGCAGTAGTAAAAGGTGGTTTTGCATTTGCTGGCCAAGCATGTATTTCAGTCCAACGTTTATATGTTCAGAAAGAAATATATAAAGAGGTAAAAGAAGAACTTGTTTCAGCAGTTAAAGCACTAATAGTCGGAGACCCTGCAAAGGAAACCACCGATGTTGGCCCGCTCATTACGGAAGATGCAGCATGGCGGGCAGAAGAATGGATACAAGAAGCAGTGGCAGAGGGAGCCGTCTGTTTAACAGGTGGAAAACGCATAAATTCAGTAATAGAGCCGACGATATTAGAAAATGTCACAGCAACCATGAAAGTTGTTTGTAAGGAAGTTTTTGCTCCGATTGTAACACTTCTTCCTTTTCAAACGGAGGAAGAAGTGTTGGAGGCAGCAAATGATTCAGATTACGGTTTGCAGGCAGGTGTGTTTACAAATGATATTAACAGAGCTTACCGTATGTTTGAAAAACTGGAAACAGGTGGGGTTTGGATCAATGATGTATCAACATACCGTCAAGACAATATTCCATATGGTGGCGTAAAGAAGAGCGGTATCGTCTTAGAAGGGGTCCATTATACAATGGAGGAAATGATGAAAGTGAAATTTCTTGGTTTTAATATTGGCTAAGGAATGATAAGAAGCAATGCCTAAATGAAAGAATACCGCAAGAGACGAATGGCAACAAGCCACATAAGAATCAGGCTGCCCGAAAAACGTTCACTCTCTTCGTAACTCCTCGTTTTTTGCGGTGCTCATCACGATGAAGAACGGCTAAGTACGTCACGTTCGGTGACAACGCCGTTCTGACCATCATCCTGTTGGCCGCCTCAAAAAGGGTCATTCCTTGATAGATAAACGTTTTAAACAGTCTGAAATTTTGTAATCTTACTTTCTCGACAAACTAGAATAAAACTCCAAAATTAATTCTGGAGTTTTGTCAGTCTGTCCTTCTCCGTTTCCGCCACCTTATCCAACATTGTAATCGCATCAACCAAATGATTGTTAAAGATTTTCTTTGCCACAGACAAAAGCTCAATAATGACAGGATCCCGTAATGAATAGATAACCCGGTTGCCATCCTTTGTGCCAGTCACAATATTTTTAGAACGAAGTATGGTCAACTGCTGAGAGACAGCCGATCCTTCCATTTCTAAAAGACTTAAAATTTCATTCACATTTTTATCGCCTTCAGACAATAACTCTAATATACGAATTCGCAAAGGATGGGCAAGTGCTTTAAAAAAGTCCGCTTTAAATTGTTGTATGTCTAAATTCAAATCATTTCCTCCCCTTCTTATTTCTTTAATTCGTAGCAATAGTAGGAAATTGTTCTTTTTCTTGTAAAGAAGAAGCTGCTAGGTTTGCACATTCACGAAATGCTAACTGTTTACATCCAGCGCATTTTTTTTGATTTATTTGCTGAAGTGCGTAGTTTATTCCATCTCCAGTATGTTCAAAAAAACATTCTTCCCCAATCAACTGATACAAACCGGTTTTCTTCAAAATGTTTTTTGGCTGTGGATTTATTCCGCAAATAATGACCGTTCCATGTTGAGTAAAGCTTTTAATAATATTGGAGAAATAAGCTTCCCCAGTAATATCCATGAGAGGAACTTTTCCCATTCGCAAAATAAGAATACTTGGTTTGTAGTGAATCGTTTTTAAGATTGTTTGTTCAAATGTTTGAGCAGCCCCAAAAAACAATGGCCCTTCGATGTCAAAAATACTAATTTGTGGACATCCATTTGCCATTTTCTCTTCGATAATTTCCAATTTTTCCTGCTGGTTTGGTGCCAGTTTCGATGTTTTCATTATATCACTCATACGCTTTGTGAAAATAACAACAGCTAAAATAAGGCCGACTTCAACAGCAGTCGTTAAATTAAAGAATACAGTTAATAAAAAGGTAACAGCTAAAACAAGAGAATCTCCTGTTTTTGTTTTTAAAATAGAACGAAAAATACGATGTTCACTCATATTCCAAGCGACAACCATTAAAATTGGAGCCATACTTGCTAACGGGATTTTCCCAGCGAACGGTGCAAAAACAAGTAATACAAGCAGCACTGTTCCCGCATGGATAATACCAGAGAATGGAGAAACGGCGCCATTTTTAATATTAGTGGCTGTTCTGGCAATCGCACCAGTCGCTGGAATACCACCAAATAATGGAGCGATCATATTGGCAATTCCCTGGCCAATTAATTCTTTATTGCTATTATGCTTACTGTTTGTCATCCCGTCTGCAACAACGGCAGATAATAAGGATTCAATCGAGCCAAGAATCGCAATAATAAATGCTGGTTTTATTAATAACATTACCCGCTCAATTGTTATAGCTGGAAAATGAAATTGAGGCAGACTGCTGGGAATTCCGCCATATGTCGATTCAATTGTAGCCACTTTATCTGGAAAGATAAATGCTGCCACAATCGTGGACAACACCAAAGCGAGTAAAGGACCAGGTACTTTTGGTAAGAACTTTGGTGAAAAAAGGACAATAATAAAACAAAAAATAGCTATAAAAACACTATACATATTAATGGTATCTAGATGGATAAAAAGTTCATGCATGTTAGCAATAAATGCTTCATGCTTTTTAACACCTTCTAAACCGAAAAAATTGGCTATTTGTCCAGTAAAGATAATGACAGCAATCCCAGACGTAAAACCGATCGTAACAGGTTTAGGAATATATTTAATAAAAGCGCCAAGTTTCAAAACTCCCATTAAAATTAAGATAATACCTGCCATAAAACCAGCAATTAATAGGTTTTCAAATCCATAGGAGATAACAATTCCAAGAATGATTGGAATAAAGGCACCTGTTGGTCCACCTATTTGATATTTAGAGCCACCTAATAAAGAGATAAGCAATCCAGCAATAATGGTGGTGTAAATACCGAACTCTGGCTTTACTCCTGAAGCTATTGCGAAAGCCATGCCTAAAGGAATAGCGATAATGCCGACAATAATTCCAGAGGAAAGATCCTTTTGAAAGGAAGACATTGAATAATTTCTAAATCGAGAATCGAATAATTTCCATTTTTTCATATAAACCCTTCTTTTATTTGAATATTAGTATATTTGATTATTTGAATATACTAAATTAAAAGTACACCCATATTCCAGTTTAGTCAAAGTGTTTTTTATGAATTATTTATGAAGGTTTAAGTAAGGCGGTATAAAGTATCACATAATTTGTGGGGAAGATGAAAGTTGAAAATAATTGAATGATTAGGTGAAAAGTATGATAGCGTTTTCATTTATTGTATTATACACTATTATTGTATCTATGCAGAGTATTTCATCATTGTAGAAAGGACGATTTTGCTGCTTTTTTAAATAAGAGCAGTTTGCCTTTACGTTAGAAAGGAGGGAAAGTGAACAACTTTCATATTTGTAATAAAAATTCACAATAAGTGAAACAATTAACATATGTAAAACTTAACCGGCTGTTGCTTAACCTTTTTTGAGCTGCATTATCCTGATAGAATTTCTTTCGGCAAAAAGAAAAATATCAGTAGAAAATGGAGCGATAAAATAGTTAAAACAGGCTCTTTTTGTAGCACGCGACATTTAAATTTCTTTAAAAGCTTAGTCTTTTATTCATTATATAGAATAATTTGGCAGAGAAAAAAGCATGTACGCTATTCTCCTCAAGATGGAACGAATAAATTGAACGAAAAAGTGAGGGAAAAAGATGAAAAAGAAATCAGTATTAATAAGTGTATTGTTTCTTTTTTTACTACTATTACCTATGGCTGCATCAGTAAAGGCAGCTGATGCAGATTATTATAACGAAGAATTTCGACCACAGTATCATTACACACCAGAAGCAAATTGGATGAATGACCCTAACGGAATGGTCTATTATGCTGGAGAATATCATTTGTTTTATCAATACTATCCATATGGCTTGCAATGGGGTCCAATGCATTGGGGACATGCGGTCAGCAAAGATTTGGTTCATTGGGAGCAGCTGCCGACAGCATTAGCGCCAGATGATAATGGCACTATTTTTTCAGGTAGTGCAGTAGTTGACTGGAATAATACAAGCGGCTTTCAAACAGGTGCAGAGAAACCATTAGTAGCAATGTACACACAAGATAAAAATGGAACGCAGGTTCAGAGTATTGCATACAGCAACGATAAAGGCAGAACGTGGACGAAATATACTGGCAATCCAGTCATTCCTAACCCGGGACTAAGTGATTTCCGCGACCCGAAAGTTTTTTGGCATGAAGATACAAAAAAATGGGTAATGGTGCTTGCGGCAAGTGACAGAATCAAAATATATACCTCAACAAACTTAAAGCAATGGACATTTGCGAGTGACTTTGGTCAAGGGCAGGGAAGTCATGGGGGAGTATGGGAATGTCCGGATTTATTCCAACTTCCCGTTGACGGAAACTCCACTCAAAAGAAATGGGTGCTGCAGATTAGCTTAGGAAATGGAGCAGCTTCTGGAGGGTCTGGCATGCAATATTTTGTAGGAAGCTTTAATGGCACAACCTTTGTAAATGATAACGAAGCAAGTAAAGTTCTTTGGACGGATTATGGGAAAGATTTCTATGCTGCAGTTTCTTGGTCGGATATTCCAGCTGCCGATGGACGCAGAATTTGGCTAGGATGGATGAGCAATTGGCAATATGCGAATGACGTACCTACCAGCCCATGGAGAAGTGCGATGACTATTCCAAGAACATTAGAACTAAAGACACTTTCGGAAGGAATTAGACTGGTGCAAACGCCGATAACGGAGCTGCAATCGATTCGAGGAGCAGTAAATACATGGACAAATAAAACGATAACACCTACCAGCAGCAATCTATTAAGTGGTGTCACAGGGGATGCAGTCGAGATCAATGCAGAATTTGATGTCAATGCTACTTCGGCAACAGAGTTTGGGTTTACTGTTCGTAAAGGGGGAAATCAGTACACGAAAATAGCTTATGATAAAACTACAGCACAGTTATCTATTGATCGAACGAATTCAGGCAATGTGAATTTTAACCCAACTTTTAATGGAAAACATAGTGCACCAATGCAGCCAGTGAATGGAAAAATAAAGCTACGCATCTTTGTAGATCGTTCATCTGTTGAAGTGTTTGGAAATGATGGACAAAAGGTGCTGACAGATATTATCCTTCCAAATCTATCAAGTACGAATCTGGAAGTGTATACAGTTGGCGGCAATACAAAAATCAATACTCTTACTGTTCACAAATTAAATAAAGTATGGGGTGCCACGCCATTTCAGTCTAATCTATCTGGATGGACAACAGTGAACGGTTTATGGGCTGATACAATAGAAGGAAAACAAGGACGTTCTGATGGAGATTCCTTTATTTTATCTTCAAAAACTGCGGATAACTTCACCTATGAATCAGATATAACGGTGAAAGATGGCAATGGAAAAGGGGCAGGAGCACTTGTTTTCCGTTCAAGTGATGATGCGAAGAATAGCTATCTTGCCAATGTGGATGCGAAAAATGATTTGGTGAAATTGTTTAAATTCGTGAATGGATCAGCAACAGTGTTAGCCGAATATCCCACAACTATAGATGTAAATAAAAAGTATCATTTGAAGGTTGTGGCAGTAGGGGATAACTTCAAAGTATATGTAGATGATCTTTTAGTAATAGATAAAAATGACTCCTCTTTCCAATCAGGAAAATTCGGGTTAAATGTATGGGATGCTACCGCAATATTCCAAAATACAAAGCAAAAAAGCTCTACTCTAGAATTAACGAATCATGATTTTGAAAGCGGTAATTTAAATGGATGGACAATTGTTAATGGTAACGCATTTAGTGCTGGAGATGTTGCAGCAGATACTACCTTTTGGGGTGGAGACTTTAATCAAAATGGCAAGTTTCATCTCTGGGGCTATAAAGAAGGAGGAGATGATCAAACGGGAACACTTAAATCTCAAAATTTTATTTTAGGAGATGATGGACAAATTGACTTGTTGGTTGCTGGGGGAAATGACAGCAGCAAATTATATGTTTCATTAGTAAGAGCATCGGATGGGAAAGAGCTCTTCAAAGAAACAGGGGGAAACACGGAAACTTATTCAAGAAAATATTGGAATGCATCTGCTTATATTGGTACAGAATGCTATATAAAAGTGGTAGACAATGGATTAGGCAGCTGGGGGCATATCAACCTTGATGACGTAAATGTTCCCGTGCAAAGTCTGAAATAATAAGATGAAAAAGGAGCAGCTGATCACAGGTCTTTAGAGTGACAGTTAATACTGGAAGATTAAGCAGAAAAAAGGGCATCCAATTGTCAATAAATTGACCCATTGGAAAGCCCTTTTTTTGTATAAAAATAGCTGTTTTATTGTTGTTCCTCTTCTTCATCTAAATCCATAAATGGTTTGTTGATGAAATGATACATCACGCCCATAAAGAATACCCCACCAATTAAGTTTCCGATTGTTACTGGGATAAGGTTGCGGATCACACTAACAAAATTGATTGCTGGTTCTTGATCAAGCACTAACGCAATAGCAAATGTACACATATTGGCAATGCTATGCTCATACCCAGAGATAAAGAAACAGAATACAAACAATACCATTGCAAATAATTTTGGTCCGTCTCCTTTTAGTGTCATAGGGATAAAGAATGCTAAACATACAAGCCAGTTACAAAGAATTGCTCGGAAAAAAAGTTCTGATACTGGAGCATTTACTTTATGTTCTGCTACGTATAATAAAAATTTATTTACATCTGGTGAATTAAATAACCCGGTTAGATAGATTAAAAGTGCAAAACAAACAGCACCCAGTATATTTCCTAAATAGCTTGTCCCCCAAACTTTAAATACTTCGTTCCAACTTATTTTTTTCCGCAGTGCAGCGTAAGTAAAGTAAAAGGTATTCCCGGTAAATAAATCTCCGCCACCGTATGCAATTAAAATGATAGCTGCTCCAAAAACAAGTGCAGCCATAGGATAGGCCATTGGAGAATCTACCATAAAAAAGAAATTCCCAGTTTTAAATGCCACAATTACGCCAAAACCTATAAACATACTAGCAACCATTGACCGCAGAATAGAGCGGAGGCGGCTTTGTTTAAAGATTTTCAGTTTCTTTAATGCTAATGCTTCAACTTCTGTTAAATATTTTACTTCCAATACAATACCCTCCTAAAAATATAGACTGGCTGTAGCCATATATATATACAC